>WAQA01000172.1 GCA_015520475.1 Candidatus Bathyarchaeota archaeon
AGTATCTCTCCTCTTCTGTGTGGTGGTTGGTTTTGGGTTTGGAGGGTTCTGGAGATCTGTGGAGGTGTGAGCTTCTGCAATGACAAGATTAAAAGAGCCTGCTGTGATAGGTTCCCTCTAGGAAGCTCCCTGCAAAGACTAGGAGCAATTCGGTGAGACCTCGATTTTATGCGAGGGCGGCTCTCTTAATGGAGAGGTATCCGTTACTGTTCCGCCATACAGTTTCAGCTTCGATTATACGTATCCTCCTTTTAAAGAAGGGGGCGTAGAGAACAAAAGTTTCGTATTCTCCTCCCTCACCAACTATCGAAATGTTATATCTCCTATTTAACTCTATAAGGTCGTTTAGGGTTTTAGGGTCTATATGTCTTCCAAGCCACTCTCTGTTGAACCCGTAAGCGTAGACACCTACAATTATAACGTCAAATTTTAGGGATATGAGTTCTTTCATCAGTTTAATTGGATCTTCATGCCAGATGGGCGTTATGGATCTGATTCCAAGCTCGTTGCATATCCTCTCTATCCTGTTCTTTTGGTAGCTTGATGCAACGGCTCCTGAGATAACTCCGTCTACATTGAGGGTTGATAAGACATTCTTTAAGTCTTCAAGTTCCTTCTCTTTTTCGCCGCTTGTCTGAGCCTTTATTAATGGTATGCCTGCGGCTTCGGCGAAGAGATCTGTGAGGTGAATGTTTGGGTAATGAAACATCCAACTGTCATCTCTAAGCGGGATCATAGTTACCAGATACTTCACTTCCATCCCTTTTTCTAGAATCCTGTGGAGGGCGAGGGCTGAATCTTTACCGCCGGATATGAGGGCTGCTAGACGCATATCTCTCCTTTTCCTTTTCAGATTAACCTATACTCCTCTTTGCATTCTCAAATATCTGTTTCACTTTCTCTTTCCATGAGGGAAAATCTCTTGGTTCTTTTGGATAATCCTTGTAGAGCGACTTAACCTCCCTAGATATACTTACCATCTTAATCAGCTTCTTTAGGAGGGGGAGCTTGCCGAATCCTACAAATACTCTCCTTGTTGCTTCGGTGATGTTTAACTTAACATCCTCCCCCATGCTGACGTGGAGAACATCTTCCTCCCTCAACAGCCTATATTTCATTCCATAATTCAGATCCTCATTATCTAATCCTTGGAGGAATATTCTGAATACGTCCAATCCAGCCTGTTTGGCTCCATAAGAACTCATATATCTCACGTTTGCATTCCATAGAGACTCAACGCCTAAATCTCCTTTTTCCATGGCTTCAGTAAGTGTCTCCCCGGCTATTCTCCCCCCAATCATGGAGGGGCCCATTCCACCCCCATGTATCGGGTTGACATGGCAGGCTGCATCTCCAATAAATATGACGCCGTTCCAGACTATGGAGCTCAGCGGCCGCCTCGTTGGAACGAGTCCTCCTCCCTTATGGATTAGAATGGAATCTTCAAATAGGGGGCTTGAGAGCACGTATTTATATAACTGTCTCTTTGGGTTCGGAGATTCCGGGGTTGCTATAACGCCTAATCCAACATTAACCTTTTCCCCTCTCTCTGGAAATATCCAGTAGTATCCTCCTGGAGCAACCTCAAGGTTCAAGTATATCCTGCAGAAGTCTCCATCTTCAAGTTCACTCTTTAACCTTCTAATCTCTCTGTAGCATGCTATTAGATCCGTCTTATCAACGTTTGTTTCGATACCTGATTCTGGAGGGAGCTTACTACGTATAGCTGCCGACATCCCGCTTGCGTCAATAACCGCTTCGCTCTCAACCCTGATTTTCTCTCCAGATTTAACGTTTATGGCTTCGACTCCTCTGACGAATCCACCGTTGATTATAGGTTTAGAGACGAATGTGTTGTCGATTAGGGTTACATTAGCGTCTAAAGCCTCTTTCAGTAGCCTCTGTCCGAAGGAATGTCGATTTACTATGAAGCCGTGAAGCCCTTCACCGACAACCCTGAAAATGGAGTGTGTATCAGGCGAATAAACTTTAACTCCTAAAATCTTTCTTTCAAGCTCATCTCCGCTGGGATACTTCAAGCCTAGAGTGTCAAAGTGATGTCTGCCTATGGCGTCTCCGCAAACCTTATTTCCAATCTCTCTCTCAGACTTACAGTCTATGAGGCAGACGTTAAGTCCAGCTGAAGCAGCTGTTTTTGCAGCTGTGCATCCTCCTGTACCTGCACCTACAATGACGACGTCGAATCTTTCCAATCGAAGCAGCGCCTCCAAACCAGGATGATACAACCAGTTAATCTTAAATTATACAGTAATAAACAATTTAACAACTCTAAGATAAATCAGCTGTTAAAAAAGGAAAATTAAATGGTTTGTGGGGGTCTAAAGTTGGGTAAGGAATGGTTCAGTAAGGCTCGTTTCGGAATGTTTATACATTGGGGGATATATTCCATACTTGCGAGGGGGGAGTGGATACGTCTAATTGAACGTATACCCTCGAGAGAGTATGAGGCGTTATCATGGAAGTTTAAAGCGGAGAAGTATAACCCTGAAGAGTGGGTTGAACTGGCTGAGCATGCTGGAATGAGATATATGGTTCTTACGACGAGGCATCATGATGGCTTCTCCCTCTTTGACAGTGAAGTATCAGATTTTACAGCTCCAAAGACTGGTGCAAAGAGAGATCTAGTAGCTGAGTTTGTTGAGGCATGTAGAAAGAGAGATATGAGGATAGGCTTCTACTATTCGCTTCTAGATTGGAGATATCCAGCATATTTCTTGGGGCCTGAGAAGGATCCTGAGGGGTGGAGAGAATTTGTAGAGTATGTGCATGTGCAGGTGAGAGAGCTATGCACAAATTATGGGAGGGTGGATATTCTCTGGTATGATGGTGGATGGCCTTGGAAGGCTGAGGATTGGCGGGCGGCTGAGCTGAATGCTATGGTTCGGAAACTGCAACCTGACATATTAATAAATGATAGGTCCGGGCTGCCTGAGGACTTTGACACGCCGGAACAGCAGATAATTCCTTCTAAGGATCCGAAAAGGATGTGGGAGGCATGTATGACGATGAATGATAGCTGGGGATACTCAGCTGGAGATAAAAACTGGAAGTCTACAAGACAGTTGATTCACGCCCTTGTATACTGTGCAAGTGGAGGGGGAAACCTCCTATTGAATGTTGGACCTAAAGCTGACGGTACTATTCCACTTTCTTCTGTGAGAAGGCTTAGGGAGATAGGTAGGTGGATGAAAGTTAACGGTGAATCCATATATGGCTCTGAACGTTCCAATCTGAGGGGCTCTGCTGTTGGACCTGTAACGGTTAAGGATGGAAGAGTATACGTTCACGTGCTTCGATGGCCAGGTAGAGAATTTACAGTGACATGCATAAAGAATAGGGTTCTATCCGCTTATATTCTACCAACCAAACAGGAATTAACAGTTATACAGGAGGGTGAGCGGATAACCCTTAAAGGCCTCCCTAAAAGGCCTCTTGATCCATATGATACTGTGATAGTGTTGGAGTTGGATGGTGATTTGGAGGCGCTTCCTCTTCACAGATATGTTCCCTAAAATGACTTAAGGAGATGATCATGTGAGGTTCTATTTTAGAGAGGTATCCCTGAGAACTGGAAAGAAAATTGAGATTGTAGATGTAAGTGATAGGATTCGTGATGCTGTTGGAGAAAGCGGAATCGATAATGGCCTCGTAAACATATGGGTTCCCCATTCAACGGCTACCATAACGGTGAACGAGAGAGACGTGGATCTCTGGGAAGACATACTTGCAGTTCTAGAGAGGAATGTGCCGGTTAAAGGTGAATACCGTCACAACATTAAGTACGGATGGATCCCTGACGAGCAGAACGCTCATGCGCATATAATAAGCTCAATAATAAAGCCTAACGTTACAGTTCCGCTCTCGAAGGGGAGGATGCTTCTGGGCACTTGGCAATCGATACTCTTCATCGAGATGGATGGACCTAGACAGCGGACAATACTTGTTCAAGTGATGGGAGAGTAGATGAGTTAACCTTCGATCTCCAAGTGATTCCTCGATATTGGAATCTGCACCCTCATAAAATCTCTGGCTATAGTGGCTTCTGGAAAGATGGATTTAGCCTCATGAAGCAGAGTCTCCGGTTTCCTATACCTTGCACTTATATGCGTTAACATTAAGAATCTCGCATTAGCTCTCTTAGCGATCTCAGCTGCCTCCTTAAAGGTTGAATGTTTCTCTTCTAATGCTCTCTCAGCTAAGTCGTCAGCGAATGTTGCTTCATGGATCAAGAGATCCGCGTCTCTGGATAGTCTCGCCACGTTGTCGGATGGTCTAGTGTCTCCTGTATAAACTATCTTCCTTCCAGGACGCGGTTCACCTAGAACTTCATTAGGTCTTATAACCCTTCCATCTGGAAGGGTTACTTCATATCCTCTCTGGAGCATTCCCCATAATGGTCCCTTCTCCACGCCGAGGGAGAGAGCTCTCTCAGGATTGAACTTTCCTGGCCGCGGCTTCTCAGCTAGGGCGTAAGTTAAGGATGGAACTGTGTGATCGCCAAAGACGGCTATTAACTCGTATCCTTTCCCCTCACATACTCTTCCTCCACCTGTAACTTCATAGATCTCCAATGGGAAACTCAATGAGAAATGTACAGTTTCAATTATGGACTCGACAAATGCTTTTACGCCTGTAGGCCCGTAAATCTGTAGGGGCTTATCCCTGCCTAGGAGCGACATTGTCTGGAGTATTCCTGGCAGCCCTAATATGTGATCTCCATGCATATGTGTTAGAAGAATCTTCATTTTACGGTTGAATCCTACCTTAGCAATTATCATCTGCCTCTGAACTCCCTCTCCACAATCAAAAAGTAAGACCTCCCCTTCCCTCTTTACTGCTACAGCCGGTAAGGAACGATCCCTTGTAGGTATGCTTGCAGATGTCCCTAAAAAGATAACTTCCAAACTCATTCTTAACCTCTCACGAACACAGATATCTCTCTCGTTAATCTTCTATGAACATAGACGAAGTGGGATTCTAAATGTTTAAGCCCTATCTTCTCTCCTATCTCGCTTATCCTGATTGTGTGTGGAGCTGCGATGCATATAATTCCGCCGATCCTAATTTTGTCGGCGACATCTCTCATAAAGGTCTCGATCAAGTCCTTCACTTCAATCCCGAAGGTCTTCGCCGAGAAACCGTATGGAGGATCCGTTACGACGGAGTCTACGGTGGAGTTGGAGATTGGTAAGTGACGTGCGTCAGCAACCGCCAATCCTTCAACATCTAAACCATAATACCTCAGATTTTTAAAGGATCCCCTGATCATCCTCCTATCAGCGTCGAAGCCTAGTATTCGACATCCTATTAAGCCAGCTTCAATTAGAAAGCTTCCTGTTCCGCAGAAAGGATCCATAACTAGGCTTCCTTCTACTGGACGTGAGAGGTTAACCATGCACCTCGCCAATTTGGCTGGCATCGCTGTTGGATGGAAGAAAAGTCTCTTTCTAGGTCTTCTATTAACAAATTCTTTTGGGTTTATCTCGGCGAGGAGCATTCCTAGAATGAAGACGCCGCCAGTTAATATTCCAATTAATGTTTTGTCCGGTTTTTCCAGCCTCACTTTCGCACCTTCAGTCTTTCTAAGTATAATCCTTCCTATCTCTCTTTCAAGCTTTAATCTGCTGATTTCAGGGGAGCTCCCTCTAATTCTCCTCACACGTACAGCAAAGCTCTCTCCTCTACCAATTAAACCGTTAATATTTAGATTTTTTACTTCTGTGTAGATGTTGTTTATCTCTGCTTTACATCTGAGAAGTTCTAAGCCGCATATCCTAGTTAACGCTGCCCTCGCCCGTATCGAGTCTACACATTTTAAGGAGGAGTCAACCCTCAGAATCTGCGGGAGAGTTTCCAGTAGCTTATACTTGTATCCCTCAGCTCTTAAGATGGAGAGAACTTCGGATGTTGGGAGGGTAGGATTCTCCCCTGAGAGAAGAAAGAATAACTTCACTGCATCATCTTTCCATCTACTTAGATGATGTTAAATCTACTGCCTTGAACATTTGGCTTTAAGTTCTTCAATTATCTCTTTAGCCCTGTCAATTCTGATCTTTCTCTCCTCAACCATCCGTTCAGCAACTATATCTATCATTTCACCTTTGGCTCCAGCCATTATCGCTATGTTTCTTGCGTGTAGTGACATGTGTCCTCTCTGGATTCCTTCATGGGCTAATGCTCTTAAGGCTGCTAGGTTCTGGGCTAAGCCGACGGCCGCCATAACCTCCCCCAACTCCCTCGCCGTTTTAACTCCAAGTATCTTGAGGGCTATCTTAGCTATTGGATGGACCTTTGTAGCTCCTCCTATTATTCCAACGGCCATAGGCAGCTCTATTGAGCCAACAAGATCTCCATCTTCATTCTTCTCCCATACACTTAAAGGTAGATATCTACCTGAGATCGCTGCGTATGCATGGGCACCTGCCTCTATAGCTCTATGATCATTGCATGTCGCTAATGCAACAGCTATTATTCCATTTAGTATTCCTTTGTTATGTGTTGCAGCCCTGTATGGATCCGCAGCTGCGAACTCGTATGCTTCTATTATTCCGTCAACAACTTCTTCTCCTCCAACAGCCTCCTTGGCCACAACTGTCCAAGCTCTAGCTAAACGTTTAGTAGCAAGGTTTGATATTATTCTCAAGTAGACTCGGCCGCCCGTTATCCTTTCAATCATCGGCGCGACTGCTTCAGCCATAGTGTTGACGGCGTTTGCTCCCATAGCGTCTCTACAGTCAACTAATAGTTCAGATATGACCATCGGCCCAGTTCTGGCGTGGATAACCTTCACTTCCAGGTCCTTTGCTCCTCCGCCGAGGGAGACAAGTACTGGATCCTGCTCGTTAGCCTTCTTCAGTATCTCTTCCTTCGCTTCTAGAATGGCCATCTTAGCCCTGTAAGGATCTTTCACCTTAACTGTTTGGATCTGTCCTATCATCACAGGTTCTGTGCTGCTTGTGTGGAAGCCGCCTTTCACTCTAGCCATTTTAGCGCCGTAACTTGCAGCAGCTACAACTGAAGGTTCCTCAATAACCATTGGAATCAAATAATCCTTGCCATTAATTAGAAAGTTCACTGCGACAGCCATGGGCATAGGCATCACGCCTATAACATTCTCAATCATTCGATCTGCGAGGTCCATATTCAATGATCCCGTGGTCTGCAGCATCTCAACCTCTTCATCACTTAATCCTGCAAACTCCTTAACTTTCTTTAATCTCTCCTCAGGAGTTAACTTGTAGAAGTTAGATATTCTGGATGTCTTCATATAGATTACCTCATAGAGGAGATATTGTCTTTTGAAGATAATAATTTAACGAGGTTCCATAATAATGGATTGTAAGATGTTTCTTATTGTTGGGGTGAATGTTGATCTATTCTGGTGGTGTATGTGGCCCGCCTGAAACATGATAGTCTTAAGGGTTCTTTGACTGGTGGGTATGCACTGTCTTAGATGAACTAAGCGTATAAATATGGCGTATGCATTAATGAGATGTATGGGATGATGGGTGGCAGATCCTGTTGGAGACGCTGGAATATTTGGTTGAAACCATCTTCTCCTGTTGGGACAATTGAATATGCCTTAATATGATAGGATGGAGGAATATTAGGGGTTGATGATGAATGTCGCTTGATTATGAGAAGATGCTGGAGGAAGCGTATAATCAATTACCCCCAGAAGTTTTTAAGCATAAAAGATTTGAGGTTCCTAGGCCTGAATGTACAACTTTCGGTTCAAGGACTATTCTACATAACTTTAAGGAGATATCGGATGCTCTGAATAGAAATCCGCAGCATGTGATACGGTACCTATCGAAGGAGATGGCAACCGCTGGAACGATTGATGGGGCGAGAGCGATCTTCCAAGGTAGATTTGACAGGGAAGTTTTTAATCATTTAATAGAACGTTACATAAAGGAGTTTGTTATGTGTCCGATATGTAAACGTCCAGACACTAGGATAGTTAAGGAGAAACGTTTCTCCTTTATGATATGTGAGGCTTGCGGAGCTAAGTCCCCGGTTAGATCAATCTGAGAAGTGCATGATCTTGGATGTGTACGTGAATATTAGGAGGACTGGAAGGCATACTCTGCTGGCTATATGTGATATTGACATATTAGGGAAGACGTTGAGGGATAAGGGTATAACCTTCAAGGTGAACGAGGAATTCTATAAGGGGGTAAAGATGGATATTGAGGAGGCTATAAGACTGATAGAACAGTCAACAATAGTGAATATGGTTGGGCAGAGAATTGTGGAGAGAGCTATGAAGGAGGGATATGTCCATCCTGAAGCTGTACTTGTGATTTCAGGCGTTCCACATGCGCAGATAATGAAGATTCAACGTTCAGTGTGGTAATACTGCTCAGATTAAATATCTTTTTAAGTTAGTGCTTCCTTTTTTATGCAGATAGAGTCAAAGATGTCTGAGGTGTTGTATTGGGAAAAAAGAAGGTGATAAGCGAGGAGGAACTTAGTGATCTGGTGCTTCCGGCTGGAACTGATGTTCTTGGCATAGCTGTGAAACTGTTAGGCTATGATAGAGTTCTAGTTAAATGTCAGGATGGTCATGAGAGAATATGTAGGATTAGAGGTAAGATGAAGAGGAGGGTCTGGATAAGGATAGGGGATGTTGTCCTGGTTTCTCCTTGGGATTTCCAGTCGGACACTAGAGGTGACATAATCTGGAGGTATACGAGAGGGCAAGCGGAGTTTCTGAGGAAGAAGGGTCTATTAACAATTTAAAGCGGCTGCCAGAAGGAGAGAATAAGATCCGCCGGTTTATCGCTATGCTTCTCTCCAAGTATCGCCTTGATCCTTTAATATCTTCTCTGGTATCTTAGCCTTTTAGGTGTGATGATTGGTGAGCTTATACGTCCTGTTTCTCTGTTATTTATGACTGTAGAGTCTCGATGTTCTGGTAAAAGTTTTTATTTGATGTTAAGTATCTTCGTGTTGGAAATCTCAGTAAACGGATTATAGAGTGCGGAAATAGGAAGGATGTTTATGGAAGATGTTGACGAGTTAGACTTCAAGATTCTGGAGATGCTCTGGGAGAATGGGAGAGCATCATTTACGGAGATGGCTGAAAGATTGAATCTAAGCGAGTCCACTGTCAGGAAGAGGGTTCAATCGCTAAAGAGGCGGGGAGTTATAAAGAGGTTCACTATCGAAGTTGATCCTTTAAAGATAGGTATGAGAACGGTGGCTATAGTGGGGATTGATGTTGACCCGACAAAGCTTCTCGAGGCGGCTCAGCGGCTCTGTGAGTTGAAGGAGGTGAGAACGGTTGCAACGTCAACCGGTGACCATATGATAATGACTGAGATATGGACTAGGGATGGAAGAGAGCTTACAAGGTTGATCTCTGAGAAGATCGGGAAGATTGATGGGGTTAGGAGGATATGCCCAGCGATAATTCTAGAGAAGCTGAAGACTTAACTTTAAGCATTCCTCAAATGTACTTTTTTGTACACATAAGTTTTAAATATGACGTTTGAGTATGAATAGAAGGCTCGCTGGAGGTCAACTACAGTGAGGAATAGCGTTTGGCAACAACAATCGAACAGTGGAATATAGAAAGAAGACATCGTCTCTGAAGTTTAAGAGGCTTAAAATAGACTGTTCACCAGTTGAACTCTTCCTTAAACTCAGCGAACAATATGAGTACACCTATCTTCTAGAGTCGATGAGAGGACCTAAAAAACTGGCTCAATTCTCATTCGTAGGTTTCATGCCTAAATCAGTAATCTCTGTGAAGGATGGAGAAGCAACTTTAGTAGATCCTGAAGCTGGAGAGAGGAGAACCTTCAAGACAGAGGATCCACTCAACACTATAGGAGATATCCTACATATAGAATTGGATGGAGACGGATTCCGCTTCACTGGAGGAGCAGTAGGATACATATCCTATGATTCAATACGTTACTGGGAGAGTATACCGTCCATAGCAATTGATGACATGTTATTCCCAGACATCGAAATGGGAGTATATGATGACGGAATCATATTTGATCATATCAATAGAAGAAGCCTCTACTTCTTCAGGGATGAAGATCGCTCTAGAGAGATACTTGAACTATTAAAAACCAAGTATGAAATCGGAAACCTATCCTATACTAACTTGAGGGTCAACATAGATAAGGGCGAATACGAAGAGATTGTCAGGAGAGCAAAGGAATATATTGAGAAAGGCGATATCTTCCAAGTTGTTCTATCGAAGAGATATAGCTTCAAGATTAAGGGCGACCTCTCCGCCTTCTACTTGAACCTAAGAAGAATCAATCCAAGCCCATACATGTACTTCTTAAGGATGGGGAAGAGAAGGATTGTAGGTTCAAGTCCAGAAATGCTTGTAAGAGTCGATGGGAAGATAGTTGAAACCTTCCCTATAGCCGGGACAAGACCGAAAGTGGATGATCCAGCTGAGACGGAGGCCTTAGCAGAAGATCTCTTAAAGGATCCTAAAGAACGCGCTGAGCATGTAATGCTTGTTGACCTCGCCAGAAACGATATAGGCAAAGTATCTAAGTTCGGAACGGTTCATGTTCCAGAGTTCATGAGAATTCACCAGTACAGCCACGTTCAACATATAGTGTCAAGGGTTGTCGGTGAGCTCAGAGATGACTGTAGCTCCTATGATGCTCTAAGAGCTGTTTTTCCAGCCGGAACAGTCTCTGGAGCCCCAAAGATCCGGGCGATGGAGATAATCGAGGAGTCTGAACCTGTAAGGAGGGGGCCCTATGCCGGTGCAGTAGGCTACTTCTCATATAATGGAAACGCTGACTTCGCTATAACAATACGGACGCTCATAGCTGATGGAGATAAGTGTTTCATACAGGCTGGAGGGGGAATAGTAGCTGATTCAAATCCGGAAAAAGAATGGTTTGAAACCGAGTATAAAGCTAGAGCCCTCATGAGGGCTCTAGAGCTTTCAGAGGAGGAGAAATAATGCTGAAGGTTTTAGTGATAGATAACTATGATTCCTTCGTTTATAATCTAGTTCAGTATGTAGGTGAACTTGGAGCTGAACCAATAGTATATCGAAACGATGAAATAACATTGGAGAAGGCTGCCAGGATCAATCCCGATAGAATAATAATCTCGCCTGGACCTGGAACCCCGGAAGACAGAAGATACTTCGGAGTGTGCTCTGATATCCTTCTAAGCATAAGTCGAAGAGTTCCCACTCTAGGAGTATGCCTTGGCCATCAAGGTATAATCTCAACGTTTGGTGGAAAGATAGCTAGAGCCAAGAGGCTGATGCATGGGAAGACAAGCATGATAAAACATGATGGAGACGGGGTTTTCAGGGGTGTGAGGAATCCATTACATGCTACTCGCTATCATTCATTGGTCGGGGATAAAGAGAGGATCCCTCCATGCCTAAAAGTTACGGCTGAATCCTTGGATGACGGTGAGATCATGGGAATCAGACATGTTAAATACCCAATTGAGGGAATCCAATTCCATCCTGAATCTATACTGACAACTGATGGAAAAAAGATTATAAGAAACTTCCTTGGAAGCGGAGGACTCAAGGTATGATAAAGGATTGCATCTCCAAACTGGTTAAAGGATTAGACTTGACATATCAAGAAGCAGAAGATGTGATGAAGGAGATAATGAGTGGATACGCAACTGAAGCTCAAATTGGAGCATTCCTTGTAGCATTAAGGATGAAGGGTGAAACTGTTGAGGAGATATCTGCCTTTGCATCTACTATGAGAAAGTTCTGTTGCAGAATCCATCCTAAGGTTAAAGGCCGCATCATCGACACTTGTGGAACCGGAGGAGACAAAATTAAAACGTTCAATGTAAGTACAGCCTCCGCATTTATAGTTGCAGGTGCAGGCGTAACCGTCGCAAAACATGGTAATAGATCAGTCACGAGTAAATGTGGAAGCGCAGATGTCCTAGAAAGGTTAGGGTTAAACCTGAATATTGAACCTAAAGAAGTTGAGAGCATCATAGAGAGGGTTGGAATAGGCTTCATGTTTGCCCCTAAGTTCCATCCAGCTATGAAATACGCTGTCAAACCTAGGAGAGAGATAGGTATTAGAACAGTCTTTAATATTCTAGGTCCATTGACGAATCCGGCTGGAGCTACAGCCCAGGTGCTGGGGGTTTATGATGCAAAGTGGCTTAAGCCTTTAGCGTTGGTCCTTAAAAGGCTGGGATGCGAGGAGGCTATGATAGTTCACGGCTTGGATGGATTGGATGAGATCTCAATAATAGGTAGAACGTTAATTGCTTGGCTGAAGGAGGAGGAGACATCAATTATTGAGTTATCCCCTAAAGAGTTCGGTTTGAGAACTGCTGATCCAAGGGAGATATCAGGCTCTACACCTGAAGAAAGCGCTGTTCTCCTCTTCAAAATCTTAAATGATCTGCTCGAGGAGGACGATCCAAGAAGGAATATGGCGATGATCAATGCGGCTGCTGGGATAACTGTCGGAGGTAAAGCGGATGATATGAAATATGGTCTCGAGTTAGCTGAGGAATCGATAGAGAGTGGATCCGCCTATAAGAAGATGAAGATGATGATAAAGGCCTCTGGAGGAGAAATTGAAAGGCTTGAGGAGCTAGAGAAGCAATATGCCTGATTATCTCGACATTCTAATTGAGGCGGCTTCGGAGTCGATTAGGGAAGGGTATTATAGGATTAGCGTGGACGGAGAGACATGTCGCTTAAGCCTCAAGGAAGCAGTTCTAAAATGTAGAGGCGCCCCTATAATCGCCGAGATAAAGATGAATTCACCATCCACTGGAGTAATAAGAAGAGTCAATGGCGTGGATGAAATATTACATATAGCCAAGCTTATAGAAGAGGCTGGAGCCGCAGCCATCTCAATCTTGACTGAACCGAGACATTTCAAGGGGGACATCAACTACATAGCTGAAGTTAAGAACATCGTTAAGATTCCAGTTATGATGAAGGATATAATCATAGATCCTGTGCAGGTAGATGCTGCTGCAAAGGTAGGGGCTGATGCAGTCTTACTTATAGCATCCGTATTCAGTAGGGGACGCTGTAAAGATAGACTGCTGGATATGATTGAATATTCACATTCAAGGGGGCTGGAGGTTCTTCTGGAGGTACATACTGAGGCAGAGTTTCTTTCAGCCATAAAAACAGAGGCTGATCTGATAGGTATAAATAATCGTGACTTGAAGACTTTGAAGGTGAACTTAAACGTTACTGGAAGGATATTACATGGGCAGAAACCTGAAGGAGTAATAGTCGTTAGTGAAAGTGGAATAAAGGATCCTGGAGATATCCTCTTTCTTAGAGAGAGCGGCGCAGACGCCTTTCTGATAGGGGAGGCAATCATGAGAGCCGAGAATATCAAGAAGAAAGTTAGGGGGTTCGTGGAGGCCCTATGAGTAGGGTTCGAGTAAAAATATGCGGGATTACATCCGATAAAGACTTGAATATGGCTGTTGAGGCCGGTGCAGACGCGGTTGGCTTTGTGGTTGATGTACCAGCTTCCCCTAGAAGCATCTCCATCGATGAAGCTGCAAAGTTAATAGAGAATACTCCAGTATTTGTGGAGGCAGTCGTTGTTACAGCGCCTAAAAACCTGAATCATCTAGAGAAGATATGTAAAGAGGTGCCTTCAAAGACCATCCAAATCCACGGTTTAAGTCATATGCATAAGATGATAAGGCGTATGATGCCTGATAAGAGGTTGATAGGTGCTATGCGGATTGACGGTAACAGATCGATCGATTCTGTTCTGGAAATATCCGAATCGTTCGACGCTGTCCTTTTAGACACTTACATGCCTGGCAGACCGGGAGGAACTGGAAAGACGCATGATTGGAATATAAGTAGACGTGTTAGGGATGCTGTACATCCGAAACCGCTTATTCTTGCTGGAGGATTAAACCCAAGCAACGTTAAGGATGCAATAGAAACTGTTAGACCATACGCCGTAGACGTCTCCAGCGGGGTTGAATCGAAACCTGGAGTAAAAGATCAAGATAAGATATGTGAACTCATAAAGCGTGTTAGAGAGGCTGAAGTATGACCAGATTAAGAGATTATCCTGTGAACGGTAAGTTCGGAAGGTATGGCGGTAGATTCATACCTGAAACCTTAATGATGGCCGTTAAAGAACTTGAGGAGGCCTATGAAAGATTTAGAAGGGATCCTGGATTCCAGAAGCAACTGAACATGTATCTTTCAGAGTATGCTGGTAGGCCAACGCCACTGTATTATGCGGAGAGGCTTAGTAAAGCTATTGGAGGAGCGAGAATATACCTTAAAAGAGAAGACCTAGCTCATGGGGGAGCACATAAAATAAATAATACGTTGGGGCAGGCTCTGCTCGCAAGGAGGATGGGGAAGAGAAGGGTCATAGCTGAAACAGGCGCTGGACAGCATGGTGTTGCAACAGCTATGGCGTGCGCCGTGTTAGGATTGAAGGCAGAGATATATATGGGTGCAGAGGACATGAAAAGACAGAGGTTAAACGTTTTCAGGATGAGGCTTCTCGGCGCAGAGGTTCACAAAGTAGATACTGGATCAAAAACGCTTAAGGACGCAATCAATGAGGCGTTAAGAGACTGGGTTGCAAATGTAAGAGACACGTACTATCTGATAGGATCTGTTGTAGGGCCACATCCCTACCCGATGATCGTAAGGGACTTCCAATCAATTATAGGACGTGAACTTAAAAATCAAATATTGAAGACTGAGGGGAGGCTTCCAGACGTTATAGTTGCATGTGTAGGAGGCGGAAGCAATGCCATCGGAACATTCCATCCATTCCTAGACGATGAAGAAGTTAAGCTATATGGTGTAGAGGCGGCTGGTCAGGGACTGAACTCTGGAAGGCATGCTGCATCCCTATGCGGAGGTGTTGAGGGAGTCTTCCATGGAATGTTAACCTACATACTCCAAGATGAAGATGGTCAAATCCTCAATACGCATAGTATCTCAGCTGGACTTGACTATCCTGGGGTTGGTCCTGAACATGCCTTCCTAAAGTCTATTGGAAGAGTAAGATATGTTACTGTGACGGATCAAGAGGCCGTAACGGCGTTCCTTGAACTCTCCAGGATGGAAGGGATAATTCCAGCGTTGGAACCTTCACATGCGCTTGCATATGCTATGAAGATGGCTGAGAACATGGATAGAGACGATGTAATTGTTGTAACGCTTTCTGGAAGGGGCGATAAGGATGTGGAGGTTGTCGCAGGCTTTCTGGGGGAGAGGATATGAGCAGAATAAATGAGAGGATTTCAGGTTTAAAGGAGAAGGGGGAGGGTGCCTTAATATCATACGTTACAGCTGGAGATCCAGATCCCTCATACACCCCCAGCATAGTTGAAGCGATGATCAAAGGAGGAGCCGATATAATCGAGCTCGGAGTTCCATTCTCGGATCCAATAGCTGATGGACCGACCATTCAAGCTGCCGCTGTTAGGGCGTTGAAGGCTGGAACGAAAACAAGAACTGTCCTGAGGATTGTAGAGGAGATAAGGGATAGAATCGACAACCCAATTATACTATTATCATATTATAATCCAATTTTCAGGATGGGTCTAAGATCATTCTTCGAGTCATGTGTTGCATGCGGGATCGATGGAACTATAGTTCCGGATCTTCCAATTGAAGAAGCCGACGAGTATAAAAGATTAGCTATGGAACATGATGTAGACACGATTTTCTTAGCAGCTCCATCTACAACAGATGATCGATTGAAGAGGATAATCCGATATACATCTGGCTTTCTATATCTGGTTTCGCTGTTCGGAGTGACCGGAGCTAGAGAGCGTCTCCAAGATCTCACCTTAAAACTGATAAGGAGAACTGTTCCATTCACTGAGGGAAGAGTCCCTCTAGCAGTAGGATTCGGAATATCCAAGCCTGAGCATGTGAGAAGGATACTTGAGAGTGGGGCTGACGGAGCGATTGTTGGAAGCGGCTTCGTAAAGATAATTGAGAGGAACCTCAACAACTTTGATAGGATGCTTAATGAACTTAAAAGATACTCCGCCGAGCTGAAGGGTGCCACTCTACACGTTAAAGGAACTGAAAAGCGTAGAGTTTCACGTTTCTCCCGATGAATCGTAGCTTAATAATGCGGTCGCGAAGGCTTGAAACGTTACATCTTCCTCTCCACGTTACAAGTTTATGAGTGTTGTTGCCGAAGAGTGGATCCGCATCTTTCTCGCTGAATCCTTTAATAGGCCTTCCATTCTCATCTAGAATCTCAACCTTAAGCCATCCTTCAGCGCTTCCATCCATATTTAAGAATAAACGTTCTCCTTTAAACTTCAAGGGTACAGTTAATAGG
>WAQA01000173.1 GCA_015520475.1 Candidatus Bathyarchaeota archaeon
AGTATCTCTCCTCTTCTGTGTGGTGGTTGGTTTTGGGTTTGGAGGGTTCTGGAGATCTGTGGAGGTGTGAGCTTCTGCAATGACAAGATTAAAAGAGCCTGCTGTGATAGGTTCCCTCTAGGAAGCTCCCTGCAAAGACTAGGAGCAATTCACTTCTCTGAACTGTTTGGGCTACTTTAAGATTAGAGCATCACCTTTATCTCATCGATTGCTTGGAGGACTCTCCGTCCCCTTTCAGTTATCGTGAAGTATTTCCTGTCATCTTTTTGATAGGATGAGATAAGGCCGCGTCTAGTTAGATCATTTAAGTGCTGATATATAGCTGGTCTTGTCATTATCTTTCCAATTCTCTTCCACAATTCATATCCATAGGTATCACCTCGATTGAGGAGACGGAGTATCTTCTCTTTTGTGCTGAAGTCAACTCCAAGTATGGCTGTCTTCCGCTTTTTTGAGAGTGCCTGCAATATGTCTGTTGCTTTCAATCCGCTTCCAGTTATCAGACATACGACTGTTTCATCTCTGTCTATGATCTTCTCCTCTCTAACCTTCTTTAAAGCCGCTATAGTTCCTGAACTTGCTGGTTCAGCGAATATCCCCTCTAGCTTTGCAATGCTCTGCTCAGCTGTGAATATCTCATTGTCTGAAACCGAGACTGCTATTCCCTTAGATTCTCTGATCGCCTTTATCGCCAGTTCCCATTGAATAGGCTTCTTGACAAGGATTCCTATGGCATGTGTTGACCGATCCTGCTTGTTCCCCTTCGCTCCATAATACGCCCTTATTATGGGTGAGCATCCTTCAGCTTGTATCCCAATCATCTTAGGAGTCTTCTTTATTACTCCAAGTCTATACAGTTCTTGGAATCCCTTCCAGATAGAATATATTGTTCCTCCACTTCCCATTGGAACGATAAACCAGTCTGGAGGACCTAACTGCTCATACACCTCGAATGATATGGTCTTTTGGGCTTCTATCACGAATGGGTTCAGTTCAGGTGTAGCCTGATACCATCCAGTTTCCTCAGACATCTTCTCGGCTCTTTCTATTGCTTTATCAACGGTCTCTCCATGCTCTTCGATTATAGCATCGTATATGAGCATCTGCGCTAATTTCCCCATATCCACTATTCTGGGAATTATTATATGACATATTATCCCGTATCTGGCGCAGTATGCAGCTAGAGATGCTCCAAGATTACCGTTGGTCGCACATAATATAGCTTCAAAACCAAGATCTAAAGCATTAGAGACCAGAAGCGCTGCGCTTCTATCCCTAAAAGAATTAGTTGGGTTTCTAGTTTCATCTTTAAGGTATATCCTTTTCATATCCATCTCTTCTGCTAATCTCTTCGCTTCATGTAGTGGGGTTCCCCCCTCACTGATTGTTGCGACATTCCTGACCTCTGGAAAGAGTTTCCGATATCTCCAGAAATTGAATTCTCCGGAGAATAAGGGATGATCAATCTTTTCATAGTCTACCCTATACTCCAATAATCCCCCGCATCTTGGACACTTATATTTTGGTAGAGCCGACTCAATTACTTCCCGGCATCTTACACATTGAAGATTCCCCATTGGGAGCTTCCCCTATAGAAGTATACTCCTCTCAACCCTAATAATGCTGCTGCCAATTATGTAGGGTTCATGGATAGACTGCAAAATAAGATGCAGGGGGGTTCTCCATATTATGGCTGATGGGCGTCCATAGTTAGTGTAATAGGAAAGCTTAAAATCAAGATGTCTCGGCGTGATTGGATCGCTCTCTTAGAGGATCATCGTCATCTCTATTGATTATATTTTGGAATGAGCGTTACTCTTTCCACCTCAAAGTCTTCTAGTATACATCTCCTCCCGCCTAGGACATGTTTCTTTCCATCATCAGTTACGAGAGTCATATTATAGATTGTTCTGTCAGGTGATTCGTATGCTTCTATGATCCATCCTTTCAATGTAACCTCTCTTCGATCTACACCTATAAAACGTCCGGTAACCTCTGCTCTAACCCTAACCTTCCTTGAGAGAAGAAATTTTGCGTCTTCAACGGCCCTATAGTAGATACAGTAGGTTCTTGGGCGGGAAAGGAAGTCTTTAGGGGAGGTTATAGGCTTACTTGGATACCAGAGGAAGTATCGGTAGTATGTCCCTAAGATGGGGAGAAATTCTTCGTTCTCTATTAGAAGGGCGGTCTCCCTCTTCTTTGTCCCTACTCTATAAAGGTCTCTAGGGATGTATGCAACTCCAACCTTATCATCAACTATGAAGACTGAAGGTGCAATTATTCTTCTAATTCTAATTGTAGCGTCACGTTTAAACTTGTCTACTAGGGATGCCGTTGCAGATTTGCTTGTGCTGTAGATGACTATAGATGTATTTACATCACGTTTTATGGCCTCCTCAATGTTTTCATCTAGAACCGTTAGGAATCTATCTTCTGAGGCTATTGCAAGCGAATATGAAGCATCCCTAATAACATCTCTAATCCTCTCTATGATGCTTTTTCTGCTTTTTATTGACCAGAAAGATCCCTCCTCGGCGCCCTTCTCCTCAGTGGAGAGTTTACTTATAAACCGTAATGCTTCCTCTCTTGCCCTAAAGTATTTCTCGGTTAATATGTAGAGGGATCTCTTTGGATCGATTGCCCTATATAATTTCGGTCTTCCATGTTGGGATTCGACAAGTCCCTTCTTCTCCAGCTCTGAGAGGATAAAGTATATCTTGGAGACTGGGACTCCGGAGGCTGATGCTATGTCTAGAGGGGAGGCTATTTCGAGTTCCATTAAAGCCTCGTATGCTTTAGCCTCGTTCTGACTTAAACCGAGCTCCATAAGTTTATCTATTATTTTATCCCTAATCCTTCCCAGCGTATCCCCCAACAACTGTCTAACCCTTTCTTTCACGTAATAATAACGCCAATATTTGTATTTATCGTATTTTAGAGTTCCTCTCCTCCCCAACTATCTTATTTATCTCCTCGGAGAGGAAGAACCCATTACTAATTGCTCTTCATGACCGTATTTATGTCTTTCGGGTTCCATACTAGGATGGGCATTTAGGAGGCATGCTTATTCCTTTATTCTCCTAGAATATTGCGTTTTCTGTTTTCTTGTCGAAGATGTGAATTTTGTTAAGGTCGAATTCTACTGGTATCTTCTCGCCGATTTCAGCTTTGAACGTGGACTTAGTTATCATCTTAATTAATGTACCATCTGTTTTCAGGTTTACGATTATATCCCTACCAAGCGGCTCCACAGCATATACTTCAGCTTCAAAGGTTCCAAGGTTCTTCCTCTTACTTACGGATACATCTTCAGGTCTGACTCCAAGTATTAAATCAGCGCTTGTAGCATTTTCTTTGATGGTTCTTCCAATATTCTCTCCTATCTTCAATTTGAAAGCTTCAGCTTCGAGATATGTTCCGTCCTCCCTCTCTCTCAGGGTACATTCCACGAAGTTCATCGGTGGGCTCCCTATGAAACTGGCTACGAAGAGGTTTGTCGGTTCGTCATAGAGCTGCTTGGAATCGCCTACCTGCTGTAGTCTACCTTTATTAAGAACAGCTATTCTATCAGCCATGGTCATTGCTTCGACTTGATCATGAGTTACATATATCGTGGAGATTCCAAGTCTCTTCTGCAGCCTCTTCAATTCAACCCTCATTATCACTCTGAGGTTTGCATCTAAGTTTGCCAGCGGCTCATCCATCAGAAAGACGTCAGGCTCTTTTGCAAGGGCTCTTCCAAGAGCAACTCTCTGCTGTTGGCCTCCTGAAAGCTGACTTGGCTTCCTGTCAAGTAAATCTTCAATCTTAAGCAGTTCAGCAACTTCTTTAACTTTCTTCTTAATGAAGTCTTTCGGTTCCTTTCTAAGTTTCAGTGGAAAAGCTATGTTGTCGAAGACTTTCATATGAGGATATAAAGCGTAGCTCTGGAAGACCATGCCTACATTCCTATCTTTTGGAGGAAGATCATTAACTACCTTATCTCCAAAATATATCTTCCCTCTGGTTGGTTTGTATATGCCTGCTATCATCAGTAAAGTTGTTGTTTTACCGCATCCTGAAGGTCCTAAGAGAGCGATGAACTCTCCATCCTCTATTTTCAAGTTTACATTATCAACTGCCTTAACCCTGCCGAAATATTTGGTTAAGTTTTCTAATGAGACGGAGACCATGGCGCATTCCACTTATAGTTATTCAATATTCCCAATTGCTTTGTCCAGTCTAGAAAGGAAACTTTTAGATTTTAGCTTAACAGGGTCTCTGTTAATGCTCATCTCTTACTGGTCCCTCCCTCTCTTCCTATCCTTCGAGGATTTATCTGCTTTAAATAGAAGGTTTCCAGAGGATGCATATCTCGCCTCCGCATCATAAAGGTTTTCATTCTATTTTATGGAGACTGAATACTGAGATATCTCAAGTATGATATGGAACTGGAGAGTTATAAATCCTATTCCATTGAACCGCTATGTTTGTTAAAGTATCTTCTGGAAGAGTATCAATAATCTTTTCCTTTGGTAGGGGAAACAAAATGATCCTCCTCCAGATCTAAAAATTTTTATCTTCACATATATAATG
>WAQA01000174.1 GCA_015520475.1 Candidatus Bathyarchaeota archaeon
CACACTTCATAGGCCTCCTAATAGACGCATGGGAAGCAACAGAAAACAGAAAATACCTAAAAGACGCATACAACCTCACAGAATCAATAAAAAAGAACAGCAAAAAAATACTCAAAACAGAACCACAAAAAATAAGAGGACTAGGACACAATCTAACAAGACTAAGCACAACATCAAAAAAACTAGTGAAGGTTATGGTAAATGTTGGGGAGGGTGGATGGAGAATTAAGGTAGGCCGTGATGGAGACTCTCTTATCGAGAGATCCGTGGGGACGAGGAAGGCTGTCCTATATCTGGATAAGGGCTGGTACACATTCAAGATAGAGAGTATGGGGAGGAGTAGAGATTTCAGAGTATACATTAACAGTAACATGAACATGTATCTGAAGGTTTAATTTCTACTATATTCTATAAATTGTCGATTTGATGATGTTGTGGCTAGGCGGAAGATATAAATCTCTCTCTTTCATTAGCATACCGTAACATTAGGTGGCTGCTAAGTATGGCCTATAAATACATGGCTGAGGCTTGGAAGAGACCTGACAAGTCATACGTAGAAGACTTGATGAAGCAGCGTGTGATAGCGTGGAGAAGGGAGCCTGCCATAGTAAGGATTGATAAGCCTACTAGAATAGATCGTGCAAGAAGGCTTGGTTATAAGGCGAAGAGAGGATACGTGATAGTTAGGGTAAGGGTTAGGCGTAGCGGCTTCAGAAAGCCGAGGCCAAGATCCGGTAGAAGACCTAAGAGGATGGGTGTTGAGAAGATTAAACTGGCTAAGAGTCTCCGGTTAATAGCTGAGGAGCGAGCTGCACGGAGATATCCAAACCTTGAAGTATTAAACTCATACTGGGTTTGGGAGGACGGCCTCTATAAATGGTTCGAGGTTATAATGGTTGACAGAACATTGCTTCCAGAGTTGAGGTTGGGTAAGGGTAGGGGAAGAGTGTTCAGGGGATTAACAAGCGCTGGAAGAAAGGTTAGAGGGCTTCTATAACCGAAAAGGTTTGAGGATAAAATCTCTAAAATAGAGACTTCCTACTTCAATAATTAAGATAAACTATCGCTGCGAGGACACATCCATAATATTCATCTGGAACATCCATCGTCTCAACTCTATAATTCAGTTTCTTAATCTTTATTCCTCTGACCCTAGCCATCTCTGCAAGTCTAGATTCCAGAATACTCCTTATCTCGTCGCCGTCATAATTTCCATGGGCCTCAGCTACTATCCCGTAATCCTCATCCTCTCCAAAGCCCCAGATGAGGCCTGCACTTATCCTCTCCCCTCCCCTTCCACTCATCTTAGACATGACAACAAACGTTATTGCACCAGTTGGGATTCTCTTGTAATCTACAAACCTGCATTTTGGAGGTAGAATGGAACTTACATAGACCAGATTGCACTGTGCGATTCCAGCCTTCTCCAACGCTAAATCAAATGCGTTCAGCTCCGAAACTGAACTGATCGCCTTTCCACTTGTCACGAAGAACTCTTTCGGAATCATCATCTTCAACCCTTAAGTCTTGTAGGTTAGTTATAAAAAGATATTCATAATATTAATTTTTATCCGTAAGATGTTAGGGATCAGTCCGGATCACGTAAATCTTTAAGTGTAAGTATACTTCTCAATCAACATATGATATGTTCCCCCAGTTACATCATCAAATGTTTGGAGGGTGGTTGATGTGGAGGTGCAGGCGATTGTGAAGAGAGGCTATAGGATACGTTGTGGGAAGGGCTTCAGTAGGGCTGAACTTAAGGATGCCGGTTTAACATTGAAGCAGGCGATCAAATTAGGTATCCCTGTGGATCCTAGAAGAAAGAGTAAGCATGAAGAGAATGTTAAGGCGTTAATGGAGCACCTAAGTAAAGCTGTTCTTGAACGCTGAAGATCAACCCAAAAAGATAAAGATGGGATAGTTCACTTCTAGGTTGGAGAGGCTGAGAGATTGAGTAGGTTTCCAGTATCCTATGTAGATATCTCAGTGTTTGCCCATGCAACTGAGGATCCTGAGAGGGTTGTTAATGCAGCCTTAAACATAATTCCGGCTGAGCATGCTGAAAAAGTAACTTTTAAGAGGAAAAGGTTGAAGGGGGACTATGGAAACCCTATAATACTCTTTAAGGCAAGGATAGAAGATGAGGATCTCATAAAGGTCTTCATCGGTTACATAGCGGATAAGATGACTCGGCTGGACAAGGATAGACTGTTATATGAGATGCCGCTTCGCCTAGATAAGGGAAGCCTGTACATAAGATTCGATAAGCAAGCCGCTTTCTATGGAAACTTAAAGTTTAGAGGTGAAGATCCGATTCATATTAGGATCCGATTCAGAAAGAGTAGGGTTCAAGACATAATTGAGATATGTGAGGGTCTCGGATTGATCGATAGATCTTCCTAAAGCCAAAAGGTTAAGGATGCATCTAAATGAGGCGGTTCATAGATTTAAATCTGAACCTGGCGGTTGAAAGGGGCTGCGAAGAAGAGATTGAGGAGATGATAGGGTGGGCGGCGGAGCTGGGGTACAGCTGTATCGGCGTGCCAATCCCTATAGACCTAGATCCAGACGTTACCCAGAAGATCCGTAGGATATGTGACAGATACAATCTAGACTTTATAAAGAGGTTGAATCTAGCCCCTAGAAGCGTTACTGATCTCCTCGATGCCCTCAGAAGCCTGAGGAGAAGATATGAGGTTATAGCTGTGTCATGTCTATCAAAGAATGTTGCTAGGCAGGCTGCTAAGGATCGGAGAATCGACCTAATAAACTTCCCATCAACAGATCCTAGAAAGAGATTCTTTGATTCGGCGGAGGCTGCATTGGCATCTAAGGCTTTAACGTCGCTTGAGATAGAGATGAGCCCCCTCATACTATTATGGGGATTCAGTCGGATACAGTTGATCTCCCACTTAAGGAGGGAGACGCTGATAGCGAAGAAATATGATGTTCCAATAGTAATCTCAAGTGGGGCGGGGGATAAATATGTTATGCGTAGTCCACGTGATTATGCATCTTTAGCATATCTCTTCGACCTAGATTATAGTTCAGCGATAAAAGCCATCTCGGAGAATCCGTCTAAGATAATTGTTAGGAACCGTAGGAAGCTCAGTCCGGATTATGTTGCTCCTGGAGTATACATTGTTAAGAGGGGAAGGGACTGTTGAGGAGAGTGAGATATAGATACGTCGCCGTCAAGATCGATGATGGAGAGCTTGATCAAAGAGATGCTGTAATGGCGGTTTCAAGGAATCTAATAAGATTGTTCGGCGAGTATGGTGCAAGCGTAGCCGAGCTTACATATATAGGATCAGAACTTAACAATCGAATCTTAATATTCAGGTGTACACATGTGGCTTTAGAGATGGTTAGGGCTTCGATAGCCTCCTTAAGGGAGATAAACAGAAGGAGATGTTCAACTAGAATAGTTTATGTTTCAGGTACTCTGAAGGCTCTTAGGCGGAGAATAAGCCAGAGTAGGGATGAACTGGCCGTTCAGAGATAAGTATATCTACCTCATATATCACTTTATTGATGGGGGATGAAGTAGCCGTCCCAGACCGACCTAAACGGAATGAAGAGTCAATATGTACAGACCCCTACAAGTCCAATCTGGATATCCATCCATCAATTTGTCAGGGAAGTATCTGGGGGATATTCGACCTCAGCAGGATAAGCCTTCTTTCAGATGAGATAATTCTTTAATGGGAGACTGAGAGTTAAAGATGAAGATTCTACATAAAGATCTGAAGCATGGAAGGATTAAGGTTATACCTGAAGTGCTCGATGATCTATGGACCTTATACAATGTAATTATGAGGAATGATGTGGTTTATGCTAAGACGAGTAGGGAGGTTAAGCGTGGAGAACGCTATGATCAGCCTGAGAAGGGTAGGAGGATCCCTGTCTTCTTAGGATTGAAGGTTAAAGATGTATATTGGGATAGAACCCTGAATAGGCTGAGAGTCCATGGAATAGTTACAGATGCTCCTGAAGAGATAGGTGCTAAAGGCTCGCATCACACGATCAATGTAACCCTTAATAGGCCATTAACGATTCTGAAGGAGAGATGGTTGAAGCATCATCTTGAGAGTCTTGAGAAGGCTACTGGAAGGGGGATCTCCCCGATAATCATGGTTTCAGTTGATGATGAGAGGTGTTGTATAGCTGTTCTAAAACACTTCAGGGTTGAGGTTAAGATGGAGAGAGCTGCTATGATTCCTGGAAAGAGGAACCCCTCAGAGAGGGAGAGAGCAGTCAATGAATACTTCAAGATGATCCTTTCATCGCTTAGAGAAGTCTCCTCATCAGCGAATTATCCAATAGTCATTCTTGGAGTTGGATTCACAAAGGATTCATTCTTCAAGTTCTTGAAGGATAAAGCTCCAGATCTTGCTGGGAGAGTGTCTGATGTTAAAGGCGTGAATAACAGTGGTCTAGCGGGAATCATGGAAGCCCTAAGATCAGGGGTGTTAAGGAAGACTGTGAATAGGCTGAGGATATCGGAGGAGGTGAAGGCTGTGGAGGAGGTTCTACGTCGCCTTGGGAAGGGAGAGGGCAACGTTGCCTATGGCTTCGATGAAGCTGAGGAAGCTTGCCTCTTCGGCTCTATCGATACGCTTCTAGTGACGGATGTATCTTTGAGGGAAGCTGAGGATGATGAGAGACGTAAAATTGAAGATTTGATGAGGAGCGTTGAGGAGAAGGGTGGAAGAGTGATAGTTGTCAGTACGGAGCATGAGGCTGGACTGAAGCTGCTGTCTCTTGGAGGAGTAGCTGCTCTGCTCCGTTTCTCTCTTAAGCAAAAAACTAAAACCTAACGTTGTGAGATATCTATGGGAACAAGCATAAAAATAAAAAAGTTTAAAAATGATTTGGTCAGAATTATCTTTCATCTTTGTGGTGAGAGTGGATGTTAGAGATATCCAATAGAA
>WAQA01000175.1 GCA_015520475.1 Candidatus Bathyarchaeota archaeon
GGATAAGAGACCCGGAGATTCTGGAGCTGTATGAAAGGGCGGATGTGCCCCTGCCGAGACAGGACAACATTGACGCTGCCTGGAGATTGCTGACGAAGGTTGAGGGTATGGTGAGGGTTCTGCCGACGAGGAGGATTATGGAGAGGGCGAACTCATACGTTTCTTAGTCTTCCCCTTGATACTTCTTCTTTCTCATGTATCTTTTGAGGGTCTCTCTCCAGTTGCTGCTTGAGCTGTATGCCTCAGCGTCTCCTCTCGGTTTTTGATGTGTGTACTTTTGAGGGGCCCTGCTGGAGGTCTGATGTTCTACGGTGAAGATGCTTCTCATAGCATCTCTTATCAGCCTCTCCCTCTCCTCTGTCTCTGCAGATATCCTGGAGGCCTTTTCAGCCCCCATCTCCCTCAGATGATCTAGGGCGATTCCAGCCATTCTACTCTGCAGTTCTCCGCTCTCAACCCTCTTTAGAGCGGCCTCGGTGAAGCTGGGTGACTTCACCCTCTCCGTCCACTTCGGGTCGCTGGTGGCCTTCCAAGCTGCGGCGAGGATCCTCGGGGCGTCCCGCTTAAGCGTATTCAGATACTGTTTTGCGGCGTGGCCGAAAGCCCTCTTCTCTTCAGCTGTCAAGTTCTTTATGCCGACCTTCCCGGCCAGTACCTCGGCTATCTTTTCGTCTGTTCTCTTCCCGCCTGTTTCGGGATCTATGAATACGCTTTTCACGAATTTGTCTGCGGCGTTTCTCGCTTCTTCCAGCGGCATTTTGGGGTTGTAGTGGTGGAGTGCGCCGTGGAAGAGTTTTGCATTCACTATCCTGGCTGTTTCTCCTCCATATCTGAATATGTCTCTCATGAAGGTTGGTGTTGCATCCGCCTCTTTCGGGATGTCAGGTGTTGGATATCCATGCTTTCTGAGTTTCTCTCTGTTCTCGTTGAGTTCTCTGAGGGCCTTCTCCATGAATGCTTTCCGGATCATCTCGTTCTCTTTCATGTCCTTCAGCTTCGCGATTATGCTGCTGACGAGGATTGGCGGGGCCTTTGTAATCATACTCTTGAATGCTCTGCCGATCCTTTGGCTGTATCTCTTCGGCATCTTGTTTTCCGGGAGGCTTTCACGGAGCATTTCACCTGCTTCTTCATCGCTCATCCCCATTATCTCCTCTTTCCATTTGAGTCCATCTGCTTCTGAGGCGAGTGGGGAGGCCTTTATGAAGGGGAGCGCTGAGATCAGCGCTTCAGCTACTGTTCCAGCCCTTTTCTCCATGAGCATGTTTAGGTGTGCTGTGACGTGTCGTCTGCTCTCTGAGGCTGCCGCTGCAGCTCCCCTTAATGATGGTATCCCTCCTATTGTTGGGATTGTTCCGGTGAATCTTCCGGTTAATGCTCCTGTTATGAATGGCCCTGCAGCATATCCAACTGTTCTGAGGAGGCTGCCTGCTCTTGCCTTCCAGTCCATCCCTGCATGTCCAAGTTCTCTGATTGCCTTTGCTCCTAATGCTGCTCCTAACACTGTGCCTGAGATTGTCCCTGTTGTTCCAATAGTTGCTGTTGAGATGGCTGCTGTTGCTATTCCAGCCGTTGTCATGAATAGGCTTCCAAGTCTCGGCGCTAGGACCGTAGGCATCATAGAAGCAGCTATCAGGGTTCCCCATGCAACTATTGATCCCGCCAGGCCTGTGAATGATCCAGTTGATAATGCCTCATATCCGAACCTGATGAATATTGCTGCTATTAGGCTTGAGAGCATCATCCCAATCAGCATGTCGATGAATGACTCTGCTATTCTTTTGGTGGCTGGGATGAGTCTGAGAATTAGGAGGATAGGCGTCATAGCGGCTAAGGCGCCTATAAAGAATATTCTCAGTATCCCCAGTATCCCAATCGAGATTAGTGTGGCGGCAACCATCACCAGGAAGAAGACTGAGAGGAGGAATGCTACTGTCTGATCAGCTGGGCTGCTGCTTTTCGGCGCGTGTATAGCCCATCCTAGAAGGTTCTCTATTATCCCTGATGAGAGGATGTATCCTTGATCCGGCGATGTCAACGTGTTGAGTAGGCTTGCTGCGACATTATAGATTGGGAGGAACAGGTATATCATGAGCGCTGTGAAGATGCTTCCGGTGATTATGCTTGCGGCTGTTCCCTGACTTACAACTCTGAAGCCCTCAAGCGCATAGTACATGCCAGCTATCACCAGGAGAACAGTGAAGAAGATGAGTGCAGTATTCCTCAATAGATTGGAGAGCTTCACTATCGGGGCGGTTAAGACTCCAGGGTTATCCATGTCCGCCGTTGGAATCTGTATCAGGAAGAAGTATACTCCCCGCTCCCCTCCGAAGGCGTTTAGAAGCATGGATGCTATGGTTGGGGCTAAACCAACTATTAGAGCTGCAAGTATACTGAAGATTATGGCGGCTATCCCTATGATTATAGGTGCGATACCCCTCCTCCACCTATGAGGGGCCCCCATCAACCTCACCATGAATGAGGAGGGGGGTGAATACTTAAATTGGGCTGCCCACTCCTTAACCTCCAAATTTAACGATGATCCGGAGTATTGTGTGGAAGCTTCCTCCACGCTGTCTGCTTCTGTTGTTACCGTAATCTTTATTTTATTGGTGGTACCACCAGTAGCTGGTGGTACCACCAGTTGTTCTTCGATTTAGCCCCAAAATCCAAACGTGAAGACCTCTACGATTTCGAGTATGCCCTTGAGATGCTTAGCAGAGGTGTTGAGGCAGGTAGGATAGTGGCTGTGTTGGCTCCTAGACGCTATGGGAAGTCAAGCGTCTTGAAGACATTCTTAAATGAATCTGGGCATCCATACATCTTTGTTGATGCTAGGAGGATCCTGGCTTCAGAGGGTCTGATGAATGTTAGAGGTTTTATGGTTGAGCTCTCTAATGCTATTACGCGGCTTATTAGGGAGCGTGGAGGAGCAGTCAGTAGGCTTCTTGACTTGTTCAGGGGGATCGATGGGGTTGAGATCTCATCGTCCTCTCTGAGGCTTTCATGGAGCAGGAGAAAGAGGGTTGATATGCCTTCAATTCTGGATAGGATCGATGAGTGGGCTTCTCAGCGTGGATTGAAGGTTGTGGTGGCGTTCGATGAGTTCCAAGAGTTGAAGCCTCTCCCATTGAAGTTTCCTCATATCCTCGCGTACATATATGATAATCTCCCCAGTATAGTGGTTATCATAACAGGCTCACAGATCGGTCTGTTATATGATATGCTTAACTTGGATGATCCGCGCTCCCCACTCTATGGACGTGCCATATACGAGGTTAGGTTGAGGAGGCTTAGACGTGATGAAGCGTTGGATTTCCTTAGGAGGGGATTTGCACAGACCAATACCGAAGTTGATGAGGCATTCCTCTCAGAGGCTGTTGAGAAGCTTGACGGTATAATCGGCTGGCTGACATATCTCGGCTGGTACGCATCTTCAACCGGAACCTTCTCTATAGATGTGGTGCTTGAGAAGGCGTCGAGGCAGGCCGTTGAGGAGTTGATGGGTTTCTTGAAAGTTTCTAGGTCTGAGAGGAGATACCGCATTATCCTTAAGAGCTTGGCTGAGGGGCCGTTGAGGTGGGGTGAAGTGAAGAGGATCCTAGAATCTAGAGAGGGGATGGAAGTGGATGGTAAGAACCTCACTGTTCTCTTGAGGCGCTTAATGGATCTAGGATTTGTTGAGAAGGCTGGCGGAGCATATCTGATACCGGATCCGATAC
>WAQA01000176.1 GCA_015520475.1 Candidatus Bathyarchaeota archaeon
CTATTCCAAGCCATGCCATGTCAGCCTGTACAGAGGATGTGAAGAGCACAAGCTCACTTATAAACCCATTAAGAGGAGGCATACCAGTCAAAGCAAACAGGGAAACAGCAAACGCAGCAACAGTAACAGGCATCCTCCTCCCCACACCCGCCATATTCCTTAGGCTTCTTGTCTTCAGCCTGTATATTATTGCTCCGGCCGAGAGGAAGGCGGCGCCCTTCATTAAGGCATGATTGAGGATGTGGAGGATTGTTCCTGTCAACGCCATCTGAGTTCCAATCGATACGCCGACAAGGATATATCCGATATGTGCGATGCTTGAGTATGCAAGTAATCTTTTAATGTCGTCTTGGAGGAGAGCCATAATGTTACCTGCAGTCATAGTGATTATGCTTAGAGATGCTATGAGAATCATCTCTCCAGGGAAGAATCCTGTGAAGAATACGAAGAACAGGATGCGGCAGAGAGCGTATATGCTTGCCTTGATTATAACTCCTGAGAGCATAGCGCTTATAGGGGTTGGAGCTGCTGGATGAGCGTCTGGAAGCCAGGTGTGAAGCGGGACGACGCCTGCATTAATTCCAAAGCCAACGATGAATAATATTAAGGTTAGGATTAGGAAGAGGTTCGGCTTGGAATCCCTGAAGAATGATGCGAGATAAATGAAGTTTAATGTTCCAGCAGTAGCGTATAGGAAGGATATTGCAAGGAGGATCGTTGCACCTCCGGCCGCGCTCATAATTAGATATTTGAAGCTGGCCTCCAGGGCTTCCCATCGTTCCTTTCTGAAGGCAACCATCGTATATGATATCAGACACATTAGCTCCCAGAAGATGAAGAGGGTGAAGAAGTCACCTGCAAAGACTATACCTACCAAACCGATAAGCAATCCCAGGAATAGGGTGTAGAAGAGCGTTGGATTCTCCTCCTCTATGTAATCCCACGAGTACACCATAGCAAGTAATCCAAGCGTGAGGAAGACGAAAGCCATGAAGACGCTGAACATGTCTATCATCAGATAGGCTCCGAGGGGATATCTCCCGATGAGAACTGCTCCTCCAGCCTTAACCTTACCATATAATCTGAGGAGGAAGTATGCTGATAATAGAACGCCTATAACTGCGTAGATATTCAGGATTCTACGTCGAACCCTTCTAGGCGAAGCCAACCCAACTATTGGGGTTGTCACCGTGAAGAGTATAAGCGTATCCAATGTTTCTATATACATCTCATCTCACCCTCAAAGGAATAATATGATATGCAGTTTCAAGTCTGCGTTTGGAGGCGTCCTCAACCCTTAAGTTAACGTTGAGCTGCGTTTTACCACCTCAGCCGCTTAAGCTTTTCAATATCCACAGATCCATACTTATGATATATCAGGAGGGAGATGGCTAAGCCTATCATGATTATGCAACCATCAATCACTATGATCATTGCAACCAGGCTCTGTGGGAGAGGATCAACATATCCTGGAACCTTAATCGATGAGAAGAATATGAAGCTCAGATTAGAGGCGTCCATCAATATTGTCAATCCGATAAGCAGACGGATCAAGTCTCTCCTCTTCATCAGACAGTACATGCCTATACCGTATAGGATGAATACCGTAGCCAACACTATCTTCGGATCAATCATCTCCCTCCCTCCTGATAAGCACTATTGCACATATGATGGCTGAGAAGATTATCAGTGCCTGTGATATAACATCCATTAACCTCTCCTTCCAGAGGAAAGCCGCTGTTCCCAGCGCCGCCTCCTTTATGGCTGTAACCTCAGCCTCTTCTGGAAGCCCCTTAAAGATGCTGATAGGAGTCCTATAAACCACCCATACAAATATTAGGATCAAGGCTAATGCTGACAGGGCTCTTATAACATCCACTCCTCTCATCTCCACTTTCCACCCCTAGTTATTATGGCTGCTAAGATGAAGAGGACGACGACGGCGCCGCAGAACACTGCGAATTGGATGAGGGCTACGAATGGAGCGCCGAACATAAAGAAGATTATTCCCAAAGCAATATTCATGAAGAAGAGGAAGAAGAGGGAGTACATGACATTCTCATGCTCAACAGTTAAGATTGAGAGGGTTATGACCGCTGCTAGAAGGGTTAGGGATGCTATTACTGGAAGATTAAACATTCTCTTCCCTCCTCCTCAATAATGTATAGGATAATCTTCCATCCTCGATCTGAACGGTAATCGTCTTCTTGAGATCCTTCAATATGCTCTCCAATGGCTGAGGATTCGACAGTTTATAGGGATGATAGATGAGATCATCCCTCTTGATGACTGAAAGCTCAACAACCTCGTCTGAGAAGAGGGCTCCACGTGGACAGACGTCAACGCATAAACAGCAGAAGGAGCATCTTCCAAAGTTTATCTGTGGAAAACTATGCTTCTCCCCTTCAATCTCAACCATCTCTATCGCTCTGTTAGGGCATGTCCTAGAGCATAAGCCGCATCCAATACACTTCTCAAATCTCAGCGATATCCTTCCCCTATAACCATCAGAGAACATAAGTCTCTCATATGGATACTTTATAGTGTGCGGTTTACTTATCGCATGTTTAAAGACGATTATGTATGGCTTTATTATGCCTCTCAGGAATCTAATCACACTCAACTTTATGACGCTCCGATTAAACCGAACAGGTCTGGATAGTAATATGCTATGATGGCTGTTATGATCAAGTTGAGGAATGCTGCCGGCGTGAGATACTTCCAAGTTAACCTTAAGGTTTGATCCATCCTCAACCTTGGAAAGACAGATCTGAATAGGAGGATAACCACTATAACCAGTGAGAATTTAAGCAGTATCCAGAAGAAGTTTGAGAGTGTCTGGGAAGCGAAGATCAATGGGCCTTGATATCCACCTAAATATAACGTGACGAAGAGCAGGGTCCACGTGCAGAGCGGAATATAATCCATCATCATCGTGACGCCGAAGTTTATCCCGCTATACTCAGTTCTCCATCCAGCAACTATCTCCTGCTCAGCAACTGGAATATCGAATGGAACCCTCTCAACCTCAGCTAGGAAGGCGATGAAGAAGACTATGAACCCTAAGATCTGAGGTATCAGAAAGGGTATCCTCGATTGAGCCTCAACTATATCTATGAGGCTGAATGATCCTGCCATTATAGCTACGCCCATAGCCGCTAGAAAGGCAGGTATCTCAGCGCTGATGTACACATATGAAACTCTCATGGCGCCTATGATGGAGTACTTATTGTTCGATATCCACCCCAACATCAACGTGATGTACGGGGTGAGCGATGCAGCTGCAAAGAATAGTAGGAGACTTATACCGTTCCCCTCATATATTATCCAGTCGCTGCTGAATGGTATAAAGGCCACGGCAATAGCTGACGTGCACACTGAGAGCACAGGTAAAAGGTTAAAGAGAAAAACATTCACGTTCCTAGGCGTTATAACCTCCTTACCAGTTAACTTTATGAAGTCAGCTATTATCTGCAGCCATCCAGCCACCCTCCCAGTGTGTAGGGGCCCTATCCTTAACATTGAATGGGCTAAATATTTCCTCTCGAACCATGTGGCTGCAACAGCAAAGATTAGAATGAATGCTATCCCTGGAAACAGAACTATCTGGATTAGATCCTTCAGGTTCAGTTTGATCCATCCTAAGATCTCATCGATAAGCATCCTCTCAATCACCTATCCGCATCCAAGAACCATGGATCAAATGACCATAGAACAACAGGGACGTCAGCTACGAGAAGCCTGCTGAACTCCGGCATCCTAGACAGTACATATAGGTTTCTGAGGCTTGGAGAGTTAATCTTCACCCTATAAGGCTTGATTGATCCATCAGTTATCATGTGCAATCCAACCTCTCCCCTAGCCGTTTCAACCCTTACATATGCTTCTCCCTCAGGGACTCTCATGGGAACCCTAACTCTGAAGCGACCCTCCGGAATATTCTCTATGGCCTCCCTGATGATCTTGACGCTCTCAACCATCTCCAAGTATCTCACCATGGTCCTCGCATAGGAATCTCCCTCCTCCATACTTACCAATTTAAAGTCTAAATCTTCATAGGCCTCGTAGGGTTCATCCTTTCTAGTGTCGAATCTGAAGCCTGAACCCCTCAATGTGGGTCCAGCGGCTCCTAGAGTAACAGCCTTATCCAATGGAAGCTCACCAACCCCCCTAGCCCTTCTCTTAAAGAGTTCATTCTCAAGCCAGGAGTCCCTATAAGTCTCCAGTCTCCCCTCGAAGTAATCAAGCACCTCCAGAACCTTCTCTTTGAATCCTGATGGGATGTCTCTGCGGACTCCTCCAGGTATAAAGAATGAGTAGCTCCATCTGGTTCCGGTAAGCATCTCAGCCACGTCTAAGAAGAGCTCCCTATCAGCAACGGTCCATAGAAATATGGCTGGGTAGCCTCCGCATGCCTCAGCTATCAGCCCTAAAGCGTATAGGTGACTGTTTATCCTGCTTATCTCGCATAGGATTGTCCTGATATACTTTGCTCTCGGTGGAACATCAACCTCAGCGATCTCCTCCACTGCTCTAACGTAGGCTAGGAGAAAGTTTGCTGTGTCAAGCATCGACAACCTCTCAACTGGAACTATCCCCTGGAGGAATGTTCTATTCTCAAGGATCTTCTCTATTCCTCTATGGGTAAAGCCTATGTCAGGGGTTAACTTTAGAACGTTCTCACCGTCGGTTTCCAGTATGATTCTGAACTGTCCACTTATCGGATGCTGGGGACCCCAGCTGATAATCATTCTATCCCCTTCAATGCTGGAACGCTGCGTCTCCACCCCTCCAATCAAAATCCTTTCTTAACGGGAAACCTCCACTCCAATCCTCAGGTAGTAGGATTCTGGTTAAATTCGGATGGCCCTGAACATCTATCCCAAACATCTCCCACATCTCCCTCTCATGATAATCCGCTGACTCCCATATTCTGTGTAGGGATTGTATGGTAGGGTTCTCCCTTGGAATATTAACCCTTAAAATCAGTACAGTCCTCCTTTTAGATGACCATAGATAATAGACTATCTGGAAGATCTTCTTCGCTATGTAATCGATGGCTCCGGCTGATGTTAGAACGTCGAAGCCCATCTTCTCCTTTAATATTCTGGCTGCTTCTAGAAGATTGTCTGCTTTAACGGTTATTGATATCTTCCTCTTCCCAAGCTCCCTCAAATCCAAGATTGATTCTGAGAGAATTCTCCTCAGATCATCCATGACCGGATTACTCATCCCTTCCTCCCCTGCCATATCATTTCCCTAAGCATTAGGATTCCCTGAAGCCAGGCTTCCGGCCTCGGAGGGCATCCTGGAATGAAAACGTCTACTGGAACTATATCCTCAGCCTTAACGATGAATGGTGAATCATAGAATGGTCCACCGCTTATGGCGCAGCTTCCTACAGCCACCACAAACTTTGGATCCGGCATCTGCTCATATAACATGCGTATCCTATCCGCCATCTTCCTTGAGATGACCCCTACGATGAATAGGGCGTCTGCATGTCTTATTGATGGAAGCGGCAGCACCCCAAACCTTTCCATGTCATATCTTGGACCTGCCAGCTGCATAAGCTCTGGGGAGCAGCATCCATTAACAAAATGGGCGGGCCATATCGACGATTTAAACCCCCACCTCAACATCTTATCGGTCAATCTAAATATGAACGTCATAACCTATCACTCAGAGATTTAATGAAGAAGAGGAATCCGATAATGATTATTGAGAAGTAAATGGTGAATCCTACTAGACTTAAGAATGTTCTTGCGGCGACAGCGTAGCTCATCAATATCCACAGGACAGAGTCGAAGACGAAGAAGATTAAGGCGTAAATGAAGTATTGTTCGGCTCCTGGAAGTGTGAAGTTATGCGCTTCGCCTCGCGGAGGCTGCCCACATTCATAAGTTGACTTCTTCACAGGATTCGGGTTTGAGGGTCTCAGGAGCTTTGATGCCATAAGCATCATAAGCAAAGACGCGAAGAATAAGAGGATGAAA
>WAQA01000177.1 GCA_015520475.1 Candidatus Bathyarchaeota archaeon
CATTTCACGTTTGAATGAGATAGGTATGGAGTCGATAATATTCGTATGTAAAGATGCATATGGGCACAGCTACTATGAGACAAGGCTTGGACGTAAGAACGTGAAAGTTGAAGGGGACATGCTTAAAGATTTAATCTATGAAGCCCACAGTAAAGGCATCAAGATTGTGGCATACTATAACGTATGCTGCGATGATCACGTTGCAGCTGAAAATCCAGATTACTGTCAACGGGACTTTGAAGGTAAACCCATCAAGCGCTTCGGCACTTACGGGTATAGCTGTGTATGCATGAACTCCCCATATCGCGACCTGGCCTTCAAGAGAATACGGGAGATAGTGGAGAACTATGATGTGGATGGAGTCTTCCTGGATATAACATATGTGATTGAGGGAGGATGCTACTGCGAATATTGTAGAAGCCTCTACAGGCAGATGTATGGGGCGGAGATACCCGTCAACCCGCCTCCAGGAACAAGGGAGAGAAAGAACTTCCTAGAGTTTAGACGCTGGACAAGATTCAGATTCATCAGGGACGCTGTCTCAACTATCAAGTCCGTTAAGGATATACCGGTAGGATGGAACCATGCTGGAGACCCATACATGTGCCAGGTTGAAATTGATCAATTCGCAGATTACTTCTCAAGGGAGTTCCATTCACCCAACTATCTCCTGGGGGATCTAGCTGCTAAATGGATGAGGAAGTTTGGGAGGCCATTCGAGCTCGTAATACCTGAATGCTACAGTAACTGGGGAGAATGGACTATACTCCCAGCTGAGACGCTCCGCCTTCTATTCACTATAACCCTCATGAATGGAGGGAACCCTACAATAGGCCATGTAGCCTATCCATCAGGTAAATATGCAGGTCAAGTGGCTGATGGGGTTCTCGACTCGATCGGAGAAGCCTATAAATGGGTTAAGAGGATAGAAGACTTCTGTGTAGGAGCTGAGAGTGTACCCTACATCGCCGTGCTCCATACAGTGAAGAATCATAGGTTGAAGGAATATCTCGGTTTACCGACGATGGAGACCCTTGAAGGAGTACACCATATACTAGTAGAGAACCATATACACTTCGACATTATAAGTGAAGTCTCAGAGGATATAATCTCGAATTATGAAGCCTTGATACTGCCCGATGAACTATACCTCTCAGAAGATGAGGTGGATATAATCTCAAGGTTTGTAGGGGATGGGGGAGGATTGATAGCAACGTACCGTACATCACTCTACGATGAGGATGGGATCCTAAGAGGAGACTTCGCGTTAAGCGATGTCCTAGGAGCGAGCTTCCGGAACTTCTCAAACTATTCAGTCATATACATCGACGACGTAAAGGATGAAGTGGACGTTAAACTTCCTAGGATGCCCCTTCTCCTAAAGGATAGAGGCTTAATAGTTGATGTTAAAGGAGACGCTGAAACACTTGCAAGCCTCATGTATCCAGCTGTAGAGTTGAAACCATACAGACACGTATACCATCAACATGCACATCCAGAATTTGAAACTGGATCCGCAGGGATAATCTACAACAGTTATGGAAGGGGAAGATGCATATACATGGCCGCTCCAATAGAGTCCAGCTTCAGAAGAGACCATTACTACTGGCTTAGAAGCATCTATCACCTCGCATTGAAGAAGGTTATTCAGGATCCACTCTTAGAGGTTGACGGGCCTCTCTCACTTCACATATCACTCATGAGGAAGGGAGACCGCCTAATCCTACACCTACTAAACTATTACGCTGAGAAGACAGGGGTTGTTGAAGAGACAATCGAGACTAGAAACGTGAAAGTTAAGATTGGAAGGGTGAAGCCTAAGAGGATAATGGCTCATCCGCAGATGAAGGAGATAGAATGGTCAGAGAGGAATGGACATATAGAATTTGAAGTACCCCCATTCAACCATCACACGATGATAGTGATAACATAGCGAAGATACAGCAACAGGGCTGTCCAGCCTCAAACACTATTCTGAACGCTTGTCAGAGCTCCTCCCACACCCAGTTAAGGGAGAGATGCTGATGGATACATCAACGGAAACCATTAAACGGCAAAATATATAAGCGAACAGAAATATAGCCGCTTAAGATGTGAAGATGATTGATCTACGTGATCAAGCCGTCCATAGATCCCCAGAAGAGCTGCTGAAGCACCTTGAAAGGTTCGAGTTGAAACCTAAATTCTCTATAGGTGTATGGTACTTCTTCCCTCCAGGAGGAAGATTCCATGAACCCTACGTAGAGAAGGGAACAATAGAGGATGTAATCAACATAATCTATGAGATGCATGATCAAGGCTTACTGGATGAGGAGACAGGGGTTGAAGCCCACTACCCAAACGAGGTCTCCTGGGAGAACATAGACCTCTACAGACAATTGAGAAGGGAGACCGGTATCCGCGTTGTAGATGTGGTTCCAAACCTCTTCTATGAAAGGAGATTCGAGTTCGGATCACTATCGAACCCAGATGATAAGATTAGAAGATTCGCGATTGAGAGGCTTATTGAAACCTTAAAGATAAGTAAGGAGCTCGAGACCGATCTCGTCGTTATATGGCCTGGAATCGACGGCTATGAGAACCCATTCGCCGTTGACTTCTACGGTATGTGGGACAGATTTGAGAGGGCCGTAGCAGAGGCTATGGACACTGTTCCAGGAGTTAGGGTGGCAATCGAACCTAAACCATACGAGCCTAGAGGCAATAACATCTACAGGAACACCGCAAATGGAATATTAATGGCTAGAAACGTTGAAGCCCTATTAAGGAATGAAGAGAACAGGAAGCTGCTGGAAGAGGGACATGCAATGGTCGGCTTAAACCCTGAGGTTGGACATGTACTGATGGGCCATGAGGAACTGGCCTACGCCCTAGCGTCGATAATGAGGGAGGGGAGGCTTGCCCATACACACTGGAACAGCCAACCGCTTGGAAATTATGATCAAGACCTGAACGTTGGAGTTCTAGGTTTAGATCAGTTATATGCCGCCCTCTTCGTCCTGAAGATGTACGGCTACAACAGATACTTCGGCATCGACATAAACCCTGAACGCATACCGATAGAGACCGCTATAACATTGAATATGAACGCCATCAGAGCTGCATGTGCAAGAATCAACAGTTTAGACTATGAGAGGATAGTTGAGGCTATGTTCAATCCAAGCGAGAACAGAGGCGTAATCGAGGATGTCCTAACAAGATCATTGGCTCCCCCATCAGCGAGGCTCCATGAAATACCGAAGAAGTGAATGCGCCTACCATAAACCAGAGAATAATGCCATATAACATCAACCTTCACTCTCTTTATAAGATAATATAGAGGGGATATGCGTCTTCTTCATGGAGAATGATCAGCCAATGGTGAAGAAAGGATGAACCAGAAAAGATATAACCTGTACTGGGGGGACATGCATACAAACATCTCCCCTAAACGTGTAGGGATGTTAAGGAAGATATTGAGGGCTGCCCGTAAACACCTTGACTTTATGGCCGTCACATACTACCCATTCATCTGGTACACCAAGAACGGTTTAAAGATAGAGTCCTGCGGGCATAGAGCAAGATTCGATGAGGACTGGAAGACGGTCCAGAGGATAGTGGCTGAAGAGAACAGCCCGGGAGAGTTTGTAACGTTTCTAGGATATGAGTGGCATGGTGACAGGAGAAGATACGGAGATCACAACGTCTATTACCTGAATGATTATTCCCCCCTAGACTCTTCGGAGACCCTCCCCCAACTCTACGAGAACCTCAGGAGAACCAAGGGGATAGCGATACCTCACCATACAGGATACCAGGTGGGGGAGAGAGGTAAGGACTGGAACTTCTACGATGAAGATCTCTCCCCATTCGTTGAGATATACTCTGCGCATGGATCCTCAGAGGGCTGTGACACGCCGATCCCCATGGAATCAAATATGGATATGGGTCCTAGAGTGTCTGGTGGAACGGTCCAGGATGGACTTAAAAGGGGATATAGGATTGGAATAATAGCGTCAGGGGACAATAGGGACTTTCCTGGAGTATGGGGGAATGGGCTGGCAGCAGTATATGCTGAGCAGTTAACCAGGGAATCCATATGGGAAGCATTCATAAATAGACGCGTCTACGGGGTTACAGGAGACAGAATCAAACTGAACTTCTATGTGGATGGCCACATGATGGGTGAAATATTCAAGACTAAAAATGAAGAGGTTGAGATAGAGGTTGACGTTACAGGAAGCCACGCCATAGATAGGATAGAGATAATCAAGAATGGTACAGTTGCCTATACATACTGCCATTCTGGAAGATGGAGGATCCCGGATACATCAGATCCTATAAGAGCAAAGTTAAGGATTGAATGCGGATGGGGACCTAACGGTATCTTCGGCTTCAAGAAGGCTAAGCCTAAAGTATGGAATGGAACCCTAGAGGTGGAAGAGGGCAGGATAGTGTCGCTGGAGCCATGCTTCACCGACTTCGGACAAGAAATAAAATCGTTATCAAATGATAGATGTGAATGGATCCTCACCACAAAGCCTAGAGTTTCTGGGGGAGGAAGAACCGCCACGCAAGGATTAATCTTCGAGATTGAAGCCGCACCACAGAGTATTGTAAGGATAAAAGTGAAGCCCCAAATAGAAGTGGAATTCACCTTGAAGGAGGCTATGGAAACCTCAAGGGTAATAGCATTACTTGACGAGGCTGAGAGAACCATATATGAGGAATTCTCCCTATCCCCCGAGGACGTTGAGAATAAGGATACATTCTGGCATAACGCCTTCAAAATGAAGATTCATAAGGCGATACCTAGAGAAGGATACAAAGCAAACCTTAAATTTAGAGATAGACTTGAGGATGGTAGATGCTACTATTACGTGAGGGTAAGTCAGCTGAACAGGCAGATGGCATGGTCATCGCCGATATGGATAATCAAAGAGTGAAGAAGTTATTTGTGAGGAATCATGTAGGATGGATGCTCCATCCGATAAACTGAACATCAAAAGATTAATCCACAACATCAACGCTGACGATTAAGAGAACATCATCCTCGCCGGTAGCATCCCGTCTAGGCTGGAGGTGACATCGTCTGAGGAGGATAATCCTAGACCTGGAGGGAACGCTTATTGTAAGTATTAGAGATCCAAAGCCGAGGCCCGGATTAAAAGAGTTCCTTGAGTGGTGTATGAGATCAGCCGATGAGGTATGGATAATGTCTGAGAATCCTAAAAGAAAGATTGAAGAGACGATTAAACTGCTCAGAAGAAGAGATCTCATACCTAAAAACCTAAAGCTTAAGGTTGCAGATTGGATTGAAGAGTCTCAGAGGAGACATGGCATCGTGAATGGTAAACGATTGAAGGATATCAGCATAATAGGCAACGTTGAGGAATGCGTTATCATCGATGATAATCCAGAGTACATATTGCCTGAACAGGCAGATAGGTATGTTAGGGTTGGATGGTGGGGTGGAGAAAACAATGATGATAAGGAGCTGTCAAGGATCAAAGATGAGATACTGGCGAAGCTGCCTGAAGAATGATTGGTGAAGGTGAAAACGTACATCCAATAATAAAATTCATATTTAACTTTTAACGGTGATTCATCCCCCTAACTTCAGTTAATGGCTCCCAGCCGAAGATTCTGTAACTAACGACCTTAACCAATAAGCTCACATAACTACCTCAAGGAACCTCTGAATTTATTCGTGGAGGAGAATTGAGGTCTAACATCTAAATAAATGTCTAGCGCTTCCCTTTCTGGGAGGTGGCTGTGTAAGACGCCTCCGATGCGGATTGGATGTCCAAAGGCTGGAATAAGGCTCCAGCATATCCACGTTGAGCCTGCTCAGCGTGGACGGGACCCAGTCAACCAGCCCAATACAGGGATGAACACTCTGTATGATGAATCACCTGCAGGCCCATCGGCTTCAGCCATGGACAGTTGACATGGCATCTGAACAGGCTCCATCACTTGCACAATAAAAGTCAGCCTCTGAAGAGTTACCAGAACCGCATTTCAAAAACTTAAAATAATCGAAAGAAGTTTTTTCTAATGATATCTTCAATAAAACCGTATATGAAAAAGTTTGGAGGAAAATAGATGAGCAAGACAGAAAAGCCGCATCTAAACCTAGTAGTAATTGGACATGTAGACCATGGGAAGTCCACTACGATGGGACACCTACTATACCTAGCCGGCGCCATCGATGATAGAACGATCAAGGCATACGAGGAAGAGGCTAGGAGACTGGGCAAGGAAACCTTCAAGTTTGCATGGGTACTCGACAGCCTGAAGGAGGAGAGAGAGCGAGGATTAACGATTGACCTTCGATACCTAAAATTTGAGACTCCAAGGTTCTTCTTCACGATCATAGATGCTCCTGGACACAGAGACTTCGTGAAGAACATGATTACAGGGGCAAGCCAGGCAGATGCAGCGGTCCTATTCGTATCAGCCAAGAAAGGAGAGTTTGAGGCTGGGATAGGTCCTGGAGGACAGACGAGGGAGCATAGCTTCCTAGCCTTCACGCTAGGGGTCAGACAGCTCGTCGTCGCAGTGAATAAGATGGATGATCCATCAGTCAATTGGAGTCAGGAACGATACGAGGAAGTTAAGAATGAAATTGCAAGGATGCTGAAGATGGTCGGCTATAACGTTAACAAGATAAACTTTGTTCCGGTATCAGGATGGACAGGGGATAACCTAGTGAAACGCAGCGATAAGATGCCATGGTATAAGGGTCCAACACTCTTCGAGGCTCTAGACGCATTCGAGCTCCCACCGAAGCCGATAAATAAACCGTTAAGGCTTCCAATACAGGACGTCTATACGATCACGGGTGTTGGAACAGTCCCGGTTGGAAGAGTTGAGACAGGAGTTCTAAAGGAAGGTGACAAAGTAATATTTATGCCTCCAGGAGTCGTAGGCGAAGTTAAATCGATAGAGACCCATCATGTTAGGATACCTAAGGCTGAGCCTGGAGACAACATAGGATTCAACGTTAGAGGCGTCTCAAAGAGGGACATCAGAAGAGGAGATGTCTGCGGTCCAGTGGATAATCCGCCGACGGTAGCCAAAGAATTCATCGGCCAAATCATAGTGATTAATCATCCAACAGCGATAGCTGCAGGATACACTCCGGTTCTACATGCACATACAGTCCAGGTTGCATGTAGATTCGCTGAGCTCCTTAAGAAGCTGGATCCAAGAACAGGCCAGGTAGTCGAGGAGAACCCTGCCTTCCTAAAGACAGGGGACGGAGCAATAGTAAGATTCGAGCCTGTAAGGCCGATAGCAATCGAGACATATGCAGACTTCCCTGAGCTCGGTAGATTCGCTATACGGGATATGGGAACAACGATAGCTGCCGGAGTAGTAAAAGAGATAACGAAGAAGGGATGAATTTAAGAGGCGGCGTTTCCCCCTCCCCCTTTTTATTCGGGCAGACCATAGGTGACAATGTATAAGCCCGGTGAATATCTATGAAAAGGAAAAAGATCGAAGTCATGTATTTCTATTCAGATCTATATGAGAGTGAAAGAACACTCTCGAAGCTATGCAGAGACCTAAATAAGAAGAGGCGGGACATAGAGATACGGCTCGTCAACGTTGAGGATCCAGAGAACGAGGATATAACGAGATTATATGACATCAACGTGATCCCTGTTATGGTCTTCCTAACACCCAACGGTGATGTTGCAGCCAGAAGATGTATGCCGCTCTCAGCTAAGGAAGTGATAGAGGATGTTGCTGAGAGAATAAATAGGGGGGAGCTCCCAGATCCAGCAGCCGAACAGGTAAGACAGAAGATCCTGAAAGATTTAAAGTCTGTTACGAAGAGAAACGATCTAACACAGCTACTAATAGATCAGGTAATAAACGATATTAGAGAGGCAGACTCAGAAGAAGAATTATATGAACTCATAAACGCCCATATAAGCGCGATTAACCATACAATACTCGACCTACAAAACTTCAGGCAGATACTGCAGAAGTTCTCGAGAAGACATCACTTCATAGTTTAACTCTGTCGACAAGAAGTCCCCATCCATCACGGATGGCGGATGAAAGTCGACAAATACCTATATACCCTTCTTCGATGTGAATAGTTAAGGAGTTGGGGGCCCGGATGATCATGGAGTAAACCTCCGAGTAAACCTCCATCTAGATTGGCTGGAAGAGCTGCCGGTGATGGTAGGTTCCCCTCTAGGAAGCAGGAGACCCTCCTGCGATAGAGAGAAACATTCCACTCCATCCTCACTCCTCAAAATAATTCTAGAGGGTAAAGTCATCCTTTTTAGACTCCTCCAAGAAAATATCTACGAGGAAACTTTAAATGCCGAACTCAGAGACTCTGCTGCCATACATAAAGAAGGAGAGAGGGAACAATCAACCCCTAATAATAATAGATAGTAGAGAAGCAAATACTGCGTCAAAGATAGTTAAGGCCCTAACAGAATTAGGAGCAGACATAAGCATACAACCACTTGAGAAAGGAGACTATATAATCTCTAAAGACTGCGCATTCGAGAGGAAGACTGTCCAGGACTTCGTATATACACTTACACATCGACACTTATTCGAGCAACTATTCCTCCTAAAAGAGGCATATCCAAAATCGTTCATAATAATCGAAGGCTACCTACCAATAATATATCGGTTCAGCAGGATAAAACCGACATCCATATGGGGTGCAATGTTCGCCCTAGCAAAACAGGGAATATCGCTGATCCCCACAGCAAACTATAAGGAGACAGCTGACCTCCTATACGTGTCAGCCAGACAAGAGCAGATAGTTGAGAGGCGGCCGGTAACTGTGCATCCAATAAAGAAGGTGGAGACGATACCTGACGCCCAAATATACTTCATATCAAGCCTACCAAACATAGGAAGGGAAAAGGCAATCTCAATACTGAAGTCATATGAGAACCCACTAAACGCCCTCATAAACGTTGAAAGATGGAGCCGTGACGTTCACGGTTTAGGTCCAAAAATAACAGAGAAGGTTAAGAAGGTTCTATACACACCCTTCAAACCAGAAGAAGAGAACTCAGCAAAAAAGGGCAGAGAAGAGGATTAGCCGATGGGAGATTTCACGATAATCTCAGTTAAGATACCCAAAGAATTATACAATGAACTTGCAATAAGAATCCCGGAAGGTGAAAGAAGCAGATTCATACGGGAAGCGATAATAGAGAAACTAAAGAAGACGCCGAAACCAGACAAGATAATCGAGATTGAAGAGCGACTTAAAAAGATAGAGGCTGAAATATCAGAGATAAAACACCACCTATCAAACCTCGAAATCCTAACATTCGAGACGGGAAAGATAAATCCATACTCATTCTGCACAGACGAGATCGACAGAAAACTCATAGAGCACCTTCTCCACTACAAAGGAGCGACAACCCCTGAACTATCAGAAGCCACAGGACTCAACAGATGGTTAATACTCAACAGACTAAAAAGAATAGAGAGAATATCCAAACAGAAGATTGGAAGACCAATAATAACATACTACGCTGGAAAAAGAATGGGAAAAAAGAAGGCATGGTGGATAACAGAAGACCTTATAGAAGAGGAATAAACTATAAACCTAAAAGGGCCCGTAGCCCAGTCAGGATCAAGGCGCCGAACCGAAAGGTGCGTATGCCTCCGGAGCCGGAGATCCTGGGTTCGAATCCCAGCGGGCCCGCCATCTTTTAGTTCGAGTCCTTTAAATATACTTATATCAATTTTTGGTGTTTGCGGTTGGCCGGACGGGCGAAGTACGCCTCGCTCTTGGAAGGCGCTGATATCCGCCGTTGGTACGAGAACGTTGCGCGCGGTTCACACGTCACAGCCGACGTTTACTTGCGGAGGCTAGGAGTCTTCTGTCAATCTTTTGGAAAGTGGCCCAAGGATCTTCTGAGTATGAGTGAAGCTGATCTTCTGCTTGATTACATCTCTATGATGGAGAGGGAGGAGCGTGCGGGCAGCTATGTTAAGTCTGCTCTTAAGGCCGTCAAGTCCTGGCCGGCTCATAATGGCATAGAGATCCGAAGAAAAAATAAAGATTAAAGGCGCTGATGATACACCTACACTTAGAGACGAGCACGTCCCCACACAGCAGGAGCTAAGAAGAATCTCTCTTTCGGCTGACAGAAAGGCTAGAGTTGCATGTGTACTCATGGCTCACAGCGGCTTGAGAACAAGCAGCATAGACAACTACGAACTCAGAGTAAAAGACTTCCAGGAGACGAGAATCAAAGACTGAGAGATAATCTTTGAAAAAGACACCCAAAATGATTGTTATCAGACCTGAACTCAGCAAGACTGGACACCAATACCCACTCTTCTAAATAAAGAAGGATGCGAACACCTCAAAGACCACCTAGAAGAGAGGATACTAGACAGCGAGAAACTAACGCTAGACTTGCTGAGCATTAGTTGCCGATTTAATATAGCTGGACTTGCCTACGCTTTGAGTTATTTTTGCATCATAAGCAGTTGGCTTAAATGTTATTTATATAACAACCTGAAACTTTTTTTAAAGCTTGTTATGTAAATAACTATTATGAAACTTTTAACTAGATATATCCTTTCAAGTTTCGGCGGAAAAGTTGTTACGAGAGAGGAACTAGAAGAGGTTTGCGGAAAATCTGTTCTTTTCGGCATAGAAACCTCATACGAACCAGTAACCTATCTGGACTTCAGTTTAGCATTTATCTTGGGTTCTGGAAAGAATCAGGTTCCGCCCCGAAATCGTTATCTGCCATTTATTGCTGTTCGCAGACTTTTACAGAGTTGGGGGGGAACTCATTTAAAGATCCTCTGAAGGAGCTAGATATCTCTGGGAAGACTCAAGAGACTCGACAGAGAGGTTTAGATCAGAATTCTAAGGAGAGTAAAGACCTTAGAAGGGGAACCGTTCAGTGGAAAACGATTAGGGGGTGCCTCAGCGGGCTTCTATCACTCCGAATAGGGGACTACAGGATAATCTACCAAGTGTCGAGAGATCAAGTAATGATTCGAACAGTCGGTCACCGCGGAACCTTCTATAGAAAATAAGAGATGTGGGGATGATCCTATGAAGACAGGTAAAATAATACGTCGTTTTACTGCTAAGGATGGGAGAGAAGTTATCCTTAGAACGCCAAAGTGGGAAGATGCTGATGATCTAATGGAGTTGATCAATTCTCTCATAGAAGAAGGTGCGGATATAATGTATGATGTCAAGCTGACGCGAGATGAGGTGGTTGATTGGCTGTCGAGGGCAATAGCTCAATTGGAGAAGGGGAATGCATTCTGTATAGTTGCTGAAGTTGAGGGAAGGATCATTGCTAGATCCGACATAACTAAGCGGAGATTTAGCTGTGAGAGTCATGTAGGCGACCTTGGCATCCTAATAAAAACAGGTTATAGAGATATAGGTATAGGTACCGAAATGATGAAGACCTTGATAGATCAAGCTCGAAGGATGGGATTAAAAATATTAACCCTCACAGTATCTGCCACAAATAAGAGAGCAATTCACGTTTACAAAAAAGTAGGCTTCAAGGAAACTGGGAGAATCCCAAAAGGAATCTACAGAAATGGAAAGTATATAGACCTCATCATAATGGTGAAAGAAGATTCTCAATTGAAAAAGTAGACACTATCCAATTAAATAAATACCCGAAGAATTTAATAAATAGATGGAAAAATTCTTATATATCTCTTTTTTTAAAAAAAATTATCGATGTTATTATGAGAGTTAGGAGAGTACTGATCTCTCTCTTTATCATTGTCATTTTAACAGCACTATTTTCTTGTAGCGTTGTTGGTGAAGATATACTATATAGGCTGCTCCTCGACTGGTTAGAAGGCAAATCATTTGGAATCTTAAAGGTGAATGTAATTCCTGTTGATGTAAATGGAAACGAGTTAAGCGGAACATTTGTAATTCGGGTTCATAACTTCACGGATTATGACCTTAAGCCACACAGCGACATCGTCTATTATGGAACAGATAGAACCTTTACGTTGAAGATCTATAGGAAGATACTTAGACGTGGAACACCGGAAGGAGAAGACAGTCCTAGAGTCATATATAAACCTCATGAATATACCATCTTCGTCACAAGCGCCGACCTAAAATA
>WAQA01000178.1 GCA_015520475.1 Candidatus Bathyarchaeota archaeon
ATCCATAATTTATTTAAAAGCGTCAAGTGATGCATATCAGAAACTATTAGAATCCTCCGCGGAACACCCTCCGAACCGAACGTTCACAAGGAAGGCTTGGAGATGCGCCGACGAGAGAAGAGCCATAGCAGCTAAGGAGGAGAAGAATAGAGTAGGCATCCTCCCAGCCAGGAAGGAGTAGAGGAGGGGGATGAGGAGGAAAGATGAGGCCAGGAGGAAGGAGACCTCAACGAGTATGAGATGGAGGAGACATCCAACGGCGAAGCCGAACCTCAGAACCAAAGATGCATATACAACGTTCCTCTCATTCACCCAGAACCCTCCCGGATCAACCCTATAAAAGAGCCAGGTCGTATAGAGATCCAAGAGGAGAGAGGATATCCAGAGGGGAGGAAAGATTAGGAGTAAGCCTGGAAACAGATACTCCAGGAGAATGCAGAACCCAACCAGTACGGGAACATAGATAACATACCATAGGAAGCCCCTAACATCTCCTACGTGCAAGCTGGATTCCACCGTAGATCGCAGCTGCAATCGCAACGACTACGCCTATAACCTGCAGAAGAGTCAAGAGCCTATCAATCATACTAACCAGTTCACGTGGAAGATCAGCAGGTTCCCCTCCAACATACCACACCCCATTAACATAACGGATCCCAGTCAGCCAGAAGGCTATCGGCTTCGCAAGAGCCATCATCGCACCGCCAACTATGAAGCCGCTTAGAACCCTCAATGCCCTAGCACGCTCCTCAGGACTCTCAGCCCTAACAAACCCAACAGCCAAGACGATGATAAGGGAGATCAGCAAGGTTGAAGCGGATGCGGCGATGAAACTGCTGGACAGAACCCCCTGAAGATGCATAGGCAACATAAACGGGATCATATGCGCCGTGACAACACCCATCCTATCAAGCTTCTTCAATGCTGCCCCAATGAATTTATCCTTCATCCCCATCCCAAATCGTTCCACTATATCCCCCATCAACCTATAGAAGTCCTCATCCGCATAAGCCTGCACCCTCCTCAACCAGCCATCCCCCATATCACAGAATCACCCCTCACACCTGTAGGTTTACAGGGGCTTTTAAGCCTCCCAGAGAGCCAACTAAAAACGCAGTGCATAACCTCAACGGGTAGACTCTCCAGGGATGGAGGATGGTTTTAGAGATGCTTGGAACATCTTAAATACTGTCAAGTCCACTTTATATCTGAGGATTGGAGATGAAGGTTACACTCTCAGAGATATACAGATGCAGAGTCAACGGCGAGGCTGAGGTGATACTTGAAGTGTTCCCGAGGATGGTTGAGTGGTGGATTGGGAAGGCTGGAGACCTCATGGAGAGTTGGCCTGAGAGGCCTATCAGATACTCTGAGTTCCGCAACATGCACTATTATGAGTGGCGCCGCAGATTCTCAGGCTGGAACACGCATTACGCGCAGACCAGCAGCCTAATAGCCTACACAGAAGCCAAGCTGAGAAGCATAGATCACATATCGGAAGGGTTAGGGGTGAAGATGAGGTATGCTGTGATACATCCGAACATAGCATGGATAAGGGATGGATGCTTAAAGATAACGACTAAGCCTAGAAGATTCGTTTATGTCAGGTTGAAGCCTAAGGATAGACGGCAGAGACTCCTCCTAGAACAGGCTGAGAGGGGAGAGTGGCGTATCGGACAGATCCTCCTAACAGGAGAATGGACCCTCATACCCCTCCTAAGAGATGTTGAGCTGCTCAGATCATTAGACCCCATCCTATCAGAGATCGCCCAGACCGACTAGATGCAGAGAACACTCCTAAAACAACACCTTAAAAACTTCAGCCACAACCCCATCTCCGGTGGATATGGGCTTCTGGATAGAGGTTAGGCCGCTTAGAAACGTCGGGGTGAAACGTGAATCCATAAGAGAGATATTGAGGATCCTGTATAACTATGGGAGGCCCTTCAGGTTCATAGCGATCTCCACAAAAAACCAGGACCCTGAAGGAACGATCAGGTTCTTCTTCGAGTTCCCAGATGATGGGATGAAGAGATACTTCATGAACCTCTTCACAGCCTCCCTAAACGCTGAGGTATGCGATGAGAAGCCTCCGAGGATGAGTTTTGAGAGATGCGTTGAACTGGAGCTCAAAGGGCACTATGCATATCCAACAATCAACGATAAGGCCTACACAACACTCCCGATCAACGGGATATGCAGCGTCCTCGCGGATGGAGGGGCCTTCGAGGTTGTCGCATGCAGCGACACAGACGCGAAGATCAGAATCCACCAATTCATATATGAGAGGACATGTACGGGGACAAGCCTAAAGGGAACCCTCATAGACACAGCCCTCAACATCTATAGGGAAGCCCTCCTCCAAGGAGATGGAAGAAGCATGGATCAGAGGATGGAGCATGGCTATAGGCGACGTTGGAGTGAGAGGCTGCTCCAGAGGGAGATCGCGGATGCTGAGGAGAAGATGTATGAGGACCTCTTCATATGCGAGATCCGCCTCTACGGCGACAGGGTTCAGGTTGAGGGTATGATGCATGCTCTTCCATCAGGAAGGAACAGATTCAGAGCCTTCAGGGAGATTAGGGAAGCAGTCATCCCAGCACCCCTAAAGAAGCCTAGAAGGATAACATTCAGGAAGATCCTCAACCCATTATGGTGGATCATCCCGGCGGGGCTGGTCTGGATATGCTGGCTCCACGGAGCATTCAACCCATCAAGGCTTGGGATTCTGGATCAAGCCGTCCTCATAGGATCAGCCATCTCAGCCATAACCCTCAAGCTCCTTCTGAGGAGGAGGAACCCCATCATCCTATCATCAACCGAACTCTCAACGATCATAGGGTTACCAACAAATCCTGGGAGGTTCCCGGTTAGGTTCGGCGTATCACCCTCCTCCATGAGGCGCCTCCCAAGCAGGAGGGATCAGCATAGAAACATAGGATCGAAGTCTCCGTAGAGGCTGGGGCAATCCTCAGCTGAGAGGATACATCAGCTCAGCAATGGATATACGCATACATGGTTTCTGTTCTCGGATGGCTCTCTGCGCCAAGAGCCTGAAACCCTATGATCCTTCAGCCTCCCCATCATGTAAGACATGTCTACTGATGGAGGCATCTCCTAGAGGAGAACAGCCTTCGAGGATGCTGTGGAG
>WAQA01000179.1 GCA_015520475.1 Candidatus Bathyarchaeota archaeon
GGGTATGTGAAGTTTCATCTTATCTCCAACGTCTTATGGAGCCTGATGTCTTCCCAGATGTTTCGAAGGCCATTGAGGAGTCTGATAGAGATTTACTGATAAAGGCATGTGAGAAGGCGGATATACCTGAAGCCTATACTAGCTCTATAGCATCACTGTTATTCAATATATCTAGACAATTGAAATGGCCAATGGAAATATAGGAAGCTATGTTGGGATAAGTGATAACGAGGCTTCCACTATAAACTCCAATGATTTCCTTGCATCGCTATGCTTTAGACTTTTTAATTCCCCCCTTGCTTTTTTTATATATTTGCATATTTTCTTCCGTATGTGTGTTATTGTTCCGGATTTAATCATCTCTTTTATTAGGTCCTGTGTTAAGTGACTGTTCAATCTTTCAGATTCCATTATTGTTGTGATTATCTTTCCGACATTTTCTGAGTGGGCTTCAGCCCATATTATCGCGTAGGGCCATGATCCGCTCTTTATCCGTCCTTCCAGTTCTAATGTTAGGTTTAAGGCTTCTGTTAGGTCGTCGGTTAATTCTAGTATGGTGCCGAGGTATCTTCCATATTTGGCTAGGTGATTTATCTCTTCGTTTGATCCGTGGCCTAGGATTGCACCTATCTTTGTGCATGCCTCAATATTTATGGAGCGCATCTTCATGATCTTAAATTTGTTTTGCGGGGTCATTCTTCTTTCTCTTCTAAGTTTTAGGTTCATTGTTTCTGCAACTGACATCTTATATAGGAGGCTCCAGAAGACTCTGATTATTCTCTTTCTGATTTCTGGTTGCATTCTAGTCTGGTTCAGGATTGTGAAGGCTTTTGCAGTTATTAAGCCTCCCGTTATTAGCGCTGTTCCAGCACCGAATCTTCCTGTTGTTGTAGGTTTGAAGCATCTACTCTCTGTTCTGTCGATGATGTCGTCGAATAGGTATAGTGCCATTCCTATGAGGGTCATGGTGACGGCTATGGGTCTTAGGATTCTAGGTTTTATACCTACGGATTCGCAGCTGAGAACTATTAGGGCTGGCCTTAAGAGGTCGGTGTACGTCTTTGACGTGTATTCTAGGGGTTCACGTATAGATTCCGCCGTTACATTCTTTAGGAGGTACTCTTTTGCTTCTCTGTATATGCTGGAGCCCTTACTCTCTAGGAGATTCATCAATTGATTCCTTACGTCTTTTATTTCCATCACTCTTCTAATCATGGAATACTTTGAGGAAATATTTATAAAGATATGTATTATAGTACTACATAAATACAATTCGTGAGTGTGAGGAGTATTTCCTCTCAGAGGAGATATCTAGTTAGAGCTATCGTCGATTCAATAAATGATACTTTGAACAACCTATTCGGAAATGCTGGAAGAGAGGTTCTTTTACATCATCTAAGATGCAGACACGGCGTCAAACCTGAAGATATACTTAACAATCCCGGATTGTTCGAGAACTGTTTAAGGGACATCTTTGGATGCTGCGCAGACATAATCCTCTACAGAATAATTGAGGAGTCATCTATAAGGATAGGCGTCACTTTAGAGGGGGAGCGGAGAATAGGATTCGTCGAATACATAAAGAAGATAACGATTAAGAGGAATAGGTAAGGCAGGTATTCCGCTTAAGAAAACGGAAAGAGAAGAAGCATTGCCTATAGAATAACAGGAACTTCTCAGTGTCTATAATCATCTAGCTGTTACTCGCTGACTCTAACGTATACCTCGGCTCTCGTCTCGTACCGGTCTATCCGTCCATCGCGGAGATAGACTATTCTGTCGCTGACGTCTATCATCTTAAGGTCATGTGTAGCTGCTATAACTGTCACTCCCTTCTCCTTATTTAATTCTCTTAGGAGAGTAATTATTTCGAGTCCTGTCTGGAGGTCAAGGTTTCCAGTAGGCTCATCAGCCAGGACTATCACAGGATTGTTCGCTAAGGCTCTGGCTATGGCCACACGTTGCTGCTGACCACCACTCAGCTCCGCAGGTTTATGATCCAGCCTCTCACCCAAACCAACCGTCTCAAGAATCTCCTTGGCTCTCCTCATCCTCTCCTCTCTTTCTACACCTGCAAATATCATGGGCAACATAACATTCTCTATCGCTGTGAGAACTGGAATTAGATTGAAGGTTTGGAATATATATCCGATCTTTCTGCATCTAAGCCAAGCCAGTTCGTATGCGTCGAGCTTAGCTATGTCAACACCGTCTATGTACACTCTTCCACGGGTAGGCCGATCTATGCCTCCAACCATATTGAAGAGCGTCGTCTTACCTGAACCTGAAGGACCCATAATCGACACGTACTCTCCACGTTTTATCCTGAGATCTACGCCCTCCAACGCTTTAACTGTGATGGGGCCCATAACATAATATTTAGTTAAGTCTTCAGTCTCAACAACATACTCGAAGCTTATAGGCCACTCCTCCTTCCAGTCTCATCTCATATTAGAATAAACTATCTTATAAAATTATTCTAAGGCTGAGAAACGCATCCTCCAATGTGACCTCCGAGTCTAAAAGGGGGTAAACTTTATTCTTTCTTCATTCTCCAAAGTTAAAACGGTTAATGGGATAGGATAACCTTAACACCGCCTCTGACATCATGAATATATATGCGAGTCCAGTATTCAGCGAGCTTGTTGTTAGTTTTATGGATATCCATCAGAGTCCTTTCTGATAACAGGGGGGCTTCCTCGTTAGAGTTAATCAAGTCCTCGTTCTTTGTTGTTTCGTTGCAGAGTAAACTTCCCTTGCCTTTAAGTAGTGTCGAAAGTTATCGTATTCTCGGTTAAGTAGCTCAAGATTCCTCCTTGTTAAGCCTATAAGCCTGCACTTGATGGTCTTGTTACTTCCATTACTCTTTATACCGACTTAAATTGCTCATCCTCCCTCAATTCATTCCCCAAGTTAAAATGGGGAGGTGTTCTTAGCGACTGGCTGTAGTGGATGGTCATCTGCTTCTTTTACCAGATATAAAGTCTTCAACCCACATCCTAGCTTCACTGTCCGGAACCTGGATTGGGGGATGCTTAAACGCATATGATGATATACTTATTAGTGGACCGGCTACTCCTCTATCAAGAGCCAGCTTTACAGCCCTTATAACGTCAATCACAACCCCTGCACTGTTAGGTGAGTCTTCAACTTCAAGTTTAACAGTTAATTTTACGGGTAAGTCACCGAATTTTCTTCCCTTCAAGTAAATGTAGCATACCTTTTTGTCATTAAGGAAGGGCACATAGTCCGACGGCCCTATCCTAGTGGGCATGAAATATGAGGCTAAGCTAGTCACAGCCTCAGTCTTACTTATTCTCTTGGTTTTAAGCCTATCCTCAGAGGTCATGTTTTGGAAGTCGGTGTTCCCACCTATATTCAATTGATATGTCTCATCAATGAAGACTCCTCTATCAATGCATAGTTTAACTAGTGTTCTGTGCAGAATCGTTGCGCCGAGCTGGCTTTTAATGTCATCTCCAGCTATAGGTAGACCTTTCTCTTCAAACCTTCTACTCCACACCTCATCAGAGGCTATAAATTCTGGGATACAGTTTATGAAGGCACATCCGGCTTCAAGGGCTGCCCGGGCATAATGGCGAGTTGCATTGTAGCTCCCTACTGGAAGATAGTTAATGAGTATTTCAGCGCCAGAATCTCTGAGTACACCTGCTACATCAACATCTCTGAACCTATCCTTCCCATATACTTTGAAGGGGGACCTCATGTATGATGCAACCCCATCAAGGATAGGCCCTGGAGAAACTGTTACTCCAAGTTTAGGGACATCAGCAAATCTTGAGCATGTATTTGGATCAGTGAAGATGGCTTCACTTAGATCCTTACCTATCTTCTCCCTGTTCACCTCGAACGCCGCTACGAACTCGATATCTTCGATACTGTATCCTCCAAAGTCTACATGCATTAGCCCTGGAATGTTAGCTCCATCTTCAACTCCCTTGTAATATTCAACTCCTTGGATGAGGGCTGATGCACAGTTTCCAACGCCGGCCACGGCAACTTTAATCTTAGACATCCCCACATCAACACCAACCAGTACTCCCTTTAAGTAGAACCGTCTAAACTTATAAAGAGAACCATCTACACATTGATGATTGCTGGAAACAGACCTTCACCATTAAATTTTAATTTTGAACTGGAATACTTAATGTTGATAACTTCAGCTGGTGTTATGGTTTGATAAAGGAGTTCTTAGAGGATCTATTAAGACAGGAGGCTCCTGGACCAGGAATATCCTTCACAGTCTTCGATTTAATTAGGGTTCTAGAGAGGATTGCGGAGGAGGAGCCTATCGGCCGTGGAAGGTTAGCTAGGGAGCTAGGTATAGGGGACGGGGCGATCCGGACATTGATTAGAAGGTTGAGGAGGTCAGGTTTAATTTCAACGTCAAAGGCTGGATGCTCATTGACTGAGGAAGGAAAGAACATATGGAAGAGAATCCATAAGATAATACCATACAAGATTAGATTAGATAAAAGCGAATTATCCCTCGGAGAATTCAATATTGCAATTTTGGTTAGGGGGATGGGATTCAAGGTTAAGAATGGATTGGAGCAACGTGACGCTGCAGTGTCAGCTGGAGCGAAGGGAGCTGTCACATTAATTTTTAAGAGGGGAAGGTTTATATTACCTCCCATAAGCAATGATGCAGACAGAGACTTTCCAGATATAACCAGGCAGATAAGTAGGCTTATGGAGCTTAGGGACGGTGATGTAATAATTATTGGAGGCGCTGATAATCCTAGAAGCGCAGAGTATGGGGCGCTTGCAGCCGCCTGGACACTTCTCTAATCATCGATGCTTCTACAGCAGGGATCTTGAATAATCTGGATTATTCACGTATCCTCCCTCATTAAGATCGGAGGGCGGCAACGAGAAGACGGATCTGCATATGCTGCTAAGGAGAGATCTTCACCTAAGAGGAAATCGAGGAGTCTCTAAAACATCACTGGAACTAAGCCTTAAATGATCAGTCTACAATCAAGATTGACGAGGCAGACATCCCTTTTTATCCTAATATGTTATTTTCTCTCCTCCCTTAAAGATACGTTCGATATACGCATTCAGATCAGTCATACCCTCATTGGTTCTTGAAGAGACAGGTACCAAGTCAAAGTTTAATCCTATACTGTATATTGCATGCATCAAGTTACGCGTTAATAAGCGTTTGGTGTTGTCAAGCCTCTCATCGATGGATCTTTCAAGAGACGCTACATCCTCAGACCAGCAGAGAACATGATTAAGTTCTTCCTCTGGGAGGAGGTCACATTTTGAGAGGACATGTATCTGTGGGAGGAGGAAACGGGTGAACACTGCTGAGGAGAGAAACATGTTTGAGACATAATTTAGTGGGTTGGTTGAGAAGACAGAGTCGAAGAGGTATATTATGGCCTTCTCCTCCTTGGTTAATTCATTTACGATGTAGGGGCCGCTTGCTCTGAAGGCGAAGAGCTCCATCTGCCCAGGCGTATCAACCAGAACTATGTCTGGATTTAAGATTTCAAGTTCCTCACCTATCTTCGCTGCTTTATCAGCTATTAGGTCGGCAGCCATTATTAAGGCGCCATTAGGACCTAGCCCATAATTCTCCATTATATCATCGACGCTTACATATTCACGTACATCGATGTCTGGGGTGTATGGAAGAGAAGTAGCGCCTGGATCCAGATTGACTATTGCTACATCCTGCTTCTGATTGATTAACCATTCTCCAAAGGATGATGTAAGCAGAGACTTTCCTGAACCAGCGGTTCCAATTATGAATATGATAAACACGCTGCCTTTCACCTTACTCTTCAATATTCTTAGACTGTTTATGGGCAGGCGGTTGCTCGGGCACCCGGATCTTTAATCATCGTCTCCACTCATCGTCTAGCCTGCAGCCCTCATCGCAACCAAGACATATATTGATCCAGGAGAGGCTAGAAAGTTTTTCTTTTATGTGATGTTTATGGGTTAATAGGCTTTATTCTTCCGCCCTTACCCCTTATGATCTCGGATATCTGGATTATGGCTCTGCCTACACGCTGCTTCGCCATATCCATATTATCAGATGTCGTTGAGAAGTGGAGTTCTAAATATGATGTTTTCTCAGCCATTTTAGGATGAGACTTTATGTAGACGTATGGATTATCATGCATTACTTGATCTATTATGGGCGCTACTTCCGATTCAGGTAATCCAGTGACTTGTATACTCGCCTCATAGAAGACCATGTTGCCTGAGGCCTCCTTGATTAGAGCGGCGACAGAATCTTCAAATATAGCCTTCATCTCCTGTGGGACTCCTGGAAGAGAGATTATTATTGATTCATCCTGTTCGATCTTGACTCCTGGAGCCGTGCCAACCGGATTACTGAGCGGCTCAGCACCCTCCGGTAGACGTGCCATCTTCACCCTGTAGGAGGTCATCTCAAACTTTTCAATCCTTCCCTCAGCGACGTACCTCCGATATTTATCCTCAATCATCCTCAACGCTTCACTGTTAGTTTCCAGTTTACGGTTTAAGGCCTTAGCGATTCCCTCGAGGGTTCTATCATCAAATGTAGGACCTAACCCTCCAGTGGTTAATATGAACCTCGGCTTCCGACTTAACACCTCCCTTGTTACAGTTGATATCTCATCAACATCGTCTCCTACAACCGTTATTCTTCTTACACGCATTCCCAAGGCGGTGACTCTTTTAGCCAACCATTGAGCATTTGTATCCGCAATCTTCCCTATCAAGAGCTCGTTTCCGATACATATTATCTCCACAGAGCCTACCATAACGTTACCCATCTCCCTATTAGATACTGGATTGAAAGGAGACTTATTAATGGTCTCCTAATCCTTTTAGGATTTCCCCTTGAACGTTAAGGCATATTTCTCCATCAAAAAGATGAGGGAGGGTTGGAGGGGAACAGGATCACTTCTTCTTTGATGAGAGCCACCACTTTAAATATTCCTTTCTCATTCTCTTACGCTGCTCCTCCTCCGACTCAAATTTAGGCCTTAAACTCTGCCTTAACTCGATTAGTTCCTGATATGTCAATGTTAATCCACAGCTCTTGCATACATAATGCTTTGTTGAGGCGATATAGTGAAGTTCACCGCCGCATTCAGGACAGTAGAGCATCCCATTACCTTCTAAATCTTTTAA
>WAQA01000180.1 GCA_015520475.1 Candidatus Bathyarchaeota archaeon
AGCGTCGCCTCTCCCCAGCATCTTCGGCGGGGAGGGAAGAAGCCTATTATACACGTTGCTCCTCAACTGGCTTGAGAGCATGTCATCAGGAATCTTAGAGGTGAACGTTCTCCCAGTCGATGAGAAGGGAAATCCCATCAGCGGAACATTCATAATCAGAGTACACAACTTCTCAGATTATGATCTTAAACCTCACAGCGAGATAGTCTATTATGGAGCATCAGAGACCATTACATTCAAGATTTATAGGAGGCCCGTAAGGTATGGGGTGCCCTATGGAGAGGAGAAGCCGAGATGGATCTATAAGCCACATGAATACACATTCTTCGTCACAAGCGCCGACCTAAAATATTACGGGGCGAAACTCCTCAGGATAGAACCAGTAAAACCATTAACGAAGGTTACTTTAAAGGTTAGGATGCAGAGGCTTGAAGGGTACTCTCCGAACAGGGGAGTATCGGAGGTTCATCATACAAGATTATCCGGTGAAACGTATCCCCTGGAATCCATCCTCTCAGAGACCCCTAGACTCATATATGAGACGGAGAGTGTCGAGTGGATGCCGGCTGTCCAGATACACTCCATCCCAGGAGTCACCGCATGGATCAATATCCAATACGGAGACTGCCTATTCTACACGCAGAAATACAGATATCTAGACATAAATTATGATCCGGCAACTTCATGGATAATGTCAGGAGATAAGATGGCGAGGACCCTCTGGAGCTACGCAAGCACCAACGCTTCTAATGGAACGAAACGGTGGTTCAACGTGCAGGTGAAGTACAGATATGAACTCTGGGAGATACGGTTAGATCCAAACAGCATATGGTATGAGGAGATAGTGACGCCTGTCGAGTTCGGAGGCAGACAGAGCGGAAGCCCAATCCAAGACAGCCTCTGCAATGGAGAACCAGCCGGAAACTCATACATCTTCAAGAGGGGATATGAGGGGCAGAGGCTGAACTATACATTGGGTCCGGGAGCCGCTGTGATTGAGAGGCAGGGGATAAATGTTAGATTCAACGTGATATACGGTAACATCACCGTTTATGTTGAGTTATGGGGGGAGATACGGTCCTGGGAAGCACCATCCACCATCAAACTCATAATACAGGTTAACAGATGGTACGGGGATCACCTAACAATATTCGACAACAATACCAAATGGAAGATTATACATCTAACATGGCAGAACAACACCTGAACCATCCCCATCCACCATGAAGGAAGAATCGAAGAGAAAGTTCATCATCTTCAGTTAGAGATTCTTGAGACGGACTTATCGGGGCGGGCCTGTAGAGATGACGCTGGCTTCCGCAGGCACCATAGTTAAAGCCAGGAAGCCTCTGCGATGGAGAGGGAATGGTTCAACACGCATAAATGCAGCATCTCATATTCCAAAAGATCTGGTTTCGTAACCCTCTTATAGTAGTCTTAGTTAAGATTACATATGGGTGTTCTCTTCGGGTAGGCTGGTAAACATCTCAGTCAAGGTTCCAGAGGAGATAAAGAGGTTGATGAAGAAGGTGGATGTAAACTAGAGCAGATACTTGAGGGAGGTTGTGGAGGCGAAGATCAGAATGGAGATGGCTAAAGACGCTGTGAAGGGGCTGGATGAGATCCGTAGAAGAGCTGGCAGGGTGTCTACAGAGGAGATTGTGAGATGGATACGGGAGGACAGGGAGAGAAGCCTATAATAGTCACCGATGCCAGCGTGGCGGCCAAGTGAGCGGTTCCTGGAGAGCCTTGGCAAGAAGAAGCGAGGATCCTTGAAGAGAGGATAACGCTTGGAGAAGTTGAGGCCTATACCCCACAAATCATCCTCTACGAGCTGGCCTCAGTCATATTAAAGGCGATACAGATAAACTTGTTAAATCTCAAGGATGGAATTGAAGCCTTAAACGCCATGGAACAACTGAACATCAACATCCAACCTATCACTTGAAATGATCAAAAAGGGATCATGAAAAGACGATAGGTTATTTCATGGAATACCTTTTTCTCGCCATTCAAGAATGTGGGTGCATCCTTTACCCGGCGGAATCTTCTCAGCCCTCCGGAGAATC
>WAQA01000181.1 GCA_015520475.1 Candidatus Bathyarchaeota archaeon
ATATATTGAGGAGACAAATATAGCCAAGGAGATCTATCGTATAATCCAGGAGACTGTAAAGGACAAGAATGATCCTAAACAGTACGAGGCAGCCTCCAAGAAGGTTCGAAGCCTAATAGAGTCAACACCTATGCCTAAGGAGATAGAAGCCGCCATAATAGATGCATATAAAAAGTTAAGTGAAAAGACTAGGGTTGTCGATGTCTTCGTTGCGGTACGTTCAAGCGCCACGGCTGAGGACTTGCCTGACGCATCATTCGCTGGACAGCAGGAGACATACCTAAACGTTAGGGGTGCAGATGAACTCATAGAGAAGACCGTTAAGTGCTGGTCAAGCCTATTCACGCCTAGAGCCATCTTCTACAGAACCCAGAAGGGCTTCAGGCATGAGGACGTCCTGATAAGCGTCGGCGTTCAGAAGATGGTTAACTCTAAGGCTGCTGGAGTAGCATTCACTCTTAATCCTGTAACAGGGGATAGATCCCAGATAGTGATTGAAGGCAACTGGGGACTCGGAGAGTCTGTGGTTTCTGGATCAGTGACCCCGGACCTATACGTCATCGACAAGAAGACTCTCAAGATCGTAGATAAGAAGATAGCTAAGAAGACTGTTGAGTATGTGAGGGATCCAAAGACGGGGAAGACTATACATGCTGAGGTGCCTGAGGAGAGGCAGGAGATACCGTGCCTAACAGATGAGGAGGTCCGTAGACTAGCTGAGTTGGCTAAGAAGATTGAGGAGCACTATGGGAGACCGCAGGATATTGAATGGGCAATAGATAAAGATCTACCATTCCCAGAGAACGTATTCATAGTTCAGTCTAGGCCGGAGACCGTGTTAAGCCTAAAGGCGGCTCCTGAAGAGAAGCCCGCTGAAGCGGCGGAGGCAGCCCCGGCGGAGAGGAAGGTTGTACTCAGAGGGTTACCGGCTAGCCCTGGAATATACGCTGGGAAGGCTAAAGTGGTCCTTACAACAGAGGAGGCTGACAGATTGATAACTAAAGGAGACATTCTAGTGACGAAGATGACGAATCCAGATTGGGTGCCGTACATGCGTGTTGCAGGTGCAATAGTAACCGATGATGGTGGGATGACATGCCATGCTGCTATAGTCTCTAGAGAGCTTGGAATCCCATGTATTGTAGGAACTGGTAAGGCTACTGAACTGATAAAGACGGATCAAGAATATACTGTTGACGCTAAGACCGGAGTAGTCTATGAAGGGAGGATGGAGGAGGCTGAGAAGCCTGCTGAGAAACCGGCTGCAGTCGCAGCCGTAGCTGCGGAGCCAATGCCAGTAACAGCTACAAAGATATACATGAACTTGGGTGTACCGGAGAAGATTGAGGACTATAAGGATCTACCATTTGATGGGATAGGGCTTATGAGGGTTGAGTTCATCATGGCATCATACATTGGTGAGCATCCCAACTACCTAATCGAGACCGGTCAAGAAGAGAAGTTCATTAATAAGATGGCTGAAGGAATCGCGCAGGTTGCAAGGGCCGTCTTTCCAAGACCTGTCGTTGTAAGGCTAAGCGACTTCAAGACGAACGAGTATAGACAGCTCAAAGGCGGAGAGAAGTATGAACCACATGAGGATAATCCAATGATGGGATGGAGAGGAGTCAGCAGATACATAAGTAAACAGTACAGGGAAGCATTTAAGCTGGAATGTAAAGCGATAAAGAAGGTTAGGGATGAATGGAACCTAACCAATGTATGGGTGATGCTGCCGTTTGTCCGCTGCATATGGGAACTCAAGGAATGTCTCAGAATCCTAAAGGAGGAAGGTCTTGAGAGGGGCAGAGACTTCAAGATATGGCTTATGGCTGAGGTTCCAAGCATAATATTCATGGCTGATGAATTCTCAAAGCTCTGTGACGGCTTCAGTATAGGAAGCAACGACCTGACACAGTTGACGCTTGGCACGGATAGAGACAGCCAGATACTCCCAGCAATAGACAGTAGATACTTCGATGAGAGAGACCCAGCTGTTAAGAGAGCAATAGCACATCTGATAAAGACCGCTCATAAGTATGGGGTTACAGTCAGCATATGCGGCCAAGCACCATCCGTCTATCCAGAGTTCACCGAGTTCCTTGTCAGATGCGGGATCGACAGTATAAGCGTCAATCCAGACGTGGTTGTAAGGACGAGGAAGCTTGTTGCAAGCATAGAACAGAAGGTTATGCTGGAGAGACTTGCAGAGCTACGGGAGAAGATAATAAAGGGTGGATCAAGTAAATCAGCGTCCCAAGAAGACAGTTTCACACCTGAATGGATATAAAAGATTATCTCCCCCATCCTTTATTCTTTTTAAGCATCCAACCTTTTCATATAAAAAAATAAATAGCGAGTGAAGTTGTTCGATATTGAAGCTGAAACCTTAAGGAGAGAGATTAGAAAGAGAAGGGCTGGTAAGGTACTCATCCAGCTCCCAGAAGGATTGAAGAGGGAAGGTTTAAGAATAGCACATCTAATAGAGGATGAAGGTGCCCTCCCAATAATATCGGCTGATCCATGCTACGGTGCATGTGACCTAGCATCTTCAGAAGCGAATTCCCTCTCCGTAGACTTAATAGTGCATTATGGCCACAGCCAAATAATCAGGAATGCTCCAGCCCCAGTAATATATATCGAGGCTAGAGCCAAAGTTAATGTAAGAGAAACCGTTAAAGCATCCCTTCAGATCATGAAGCACTGGAACGTTATAGGTCTAGTCACAACAGTCCAGCATATAAAAATGCTGGATGAAGCTGAGAGCATCCTGAGAAGAGCTGGTAAGGAAACCCGGATAGGGGATGCTGGAAACCTTAAATATCCAGGTCAAGTAATCGGATGTGATTATAGTAACGCGAAATGTATCGAGGATGACGTTGACGCCTTCCTCTTCATTGGCGGCGGCAGATTCCATCCATTAGGCCTTGCAATAAACACTAAAAAGCCTGTGGTAGCTGCTGACCCATACAGGAGAACAGCTTACCCGTTAATAGAGGACGCCCAGAAACTAATCAGGAAGCGTTGGGCATGTATATGCAAGGCGGAGCAAGCTAGCATCTTCGGAGTTATAATCGGCTTGAAGGATGGACAGAGAAACATGGATGCAGCCATCAAGATTAAAGATCTACTAATAGAGAATGGTAAGAGAGCCTTCCTCTTAGCGATGAGAGAGATAAAGAATGATTTACTAATCCAATTTCCACAGATAGAGGCGTATGTGAACACTGCATGTCCAAGAGTATCATTCGACGAATTTGCTAAGCCAGTTCTAACAGTCAAGGAAGCTCTTGTAATGCTTAAAAAGATTAGATGGGAAAACCTCATAGATGAGGGATGGTTCAGCAAGGAGAGTAGAATCCAATAGAGAATAGAATCGAGAAGAAGAAGCATTTAGCCATAATACTCTCAAGTGTAGATCCACATCCAAAGCCTAAACTGCTCTGGGAATCATATACCCTTGACTCTGAAAGCGCAGCTGAAATAGCATTCATAGCTGGAAGAATAAATGATGACATAAACGGTAAGAGCGTTATAGATTTAGGATGTGGAACAGGCATCTTAGCTATCTCAGCAGCTATTCTAGGCGCGAGAGAGGTTCTAGGCGTAGACATAGACAAGACTGCGATAAAAGTTGCAGTTAGAAACTCTATGAAGGTGGGGGTTAAAGTCAACTTTGTTGCTGGTGACATAGAGTGTGTTACAGGACACTTCGACACAACAATTATGAATCCTCCATTCGGAAGCTGGAGACGTGGTGCAGACGTAAAATTCCTAAGAAAAGCGCTTGAGATATCAGATATAATCTACTCCCTACAT
>WAQA01000182.1 GCA_015520475.1 Candidatus Bathyarchaeota archaeon
AACCCTATTCAAGATAGCTCTGTTCATATGATTATCAAAGTAAATATTGAAGAGATCCTCTTCAGCAGCACCTCCATATATCAAGTCTAAGTGAAAGTTCCTATTTAGCCTAAAGGGCTGATGAACCTCAAAGATTAAACATATATCTACCAATCCTACTAACAACCTTCCATCCAATTATGATAAGCCTCAACATCTACAGATCCTCAACCAAATTTATATACTGGATTCACAACTCACTCCACAGCATATCATCACATGAAACGTAGATATCCAAACTTTCTATATACTATCCAACAGTTTAACATTTATAGATCACAGAGAGAACTTGATCTAAGAGACTCTATCGCCTAATTTCCAGCCTAATCCTCACCCCGCTCCTGACGTTCCTCAACATCTCCAAGTTACCAGTTATCTTACCGATTACATTCACTGGACTGTATGGTTGACTCTCACCAAAAAAGATGCAAATAGCATTTCCTCTAGGCCAATAGGCTATTGTTCCCTTCTCCACTATAGACTTAGATTTCTCCTCACCCATTTTCAATGGAACCTCAAAGTATATTTCTTCTTTCCAAAGAGCAATCCTCCCCTCAATCGGAAGTCTTCTAATTATTGCATCTACAGTTCTGGGCGCCATGAACCTTACAAGCTCACCTTCCAATTCACCGACATTTTCAATTATGAACCTCACCGGAACACGTGAAGCATCATCCCCAACCATAAATCCCACAACCAAAACAACAATCCTACATAATAAAATATAGAAAAACTTTTAAAAAGTTCCGATGCATCATTAACGTGATTGAACATGACCGATATTAGCGCCTACTCCAAAGATTTAGAGAGGAGAAGAGACGCTCTCATAAACGATCTGAAATCTTTAGAGGAGAGACATAATAGAGGGGAGATAGACGAGGAAGAATATAAAGAGAAGAGAAGAAAGATAGAGAGAGACCTCGTTGAAGTTATGGATCATCTCGCTCAAACAAGATTCATAATGGGACAACATAAACCTTAGAGAACAATGGAGGATCACTGTTCCCTCAACGCTTCAATCCGCCGCAAGTTTTAGGTGAAGAATTCTTGGTCGATGTCTGGTTACCCTACGGAAAGACAGAGGTATGTGTAAGAATTCAAGCAGAAGATCTTCTTGGAATAGTGAAGCCGAAAGGGAAGACGGGAGACCCCCAATCTAAGATTGAAGAAGCATTAAAGAAGCCCATCAATATTGATCCACTCGAAGATATCGCCAAGTCAAAGCGGAACATCTGCATAGTAATGAATCATACATTAAACTCCCCAATCATGGAGGCAGCCTTCAAAACAGTTATTAAAGAACTCCATAGGGCGGGAGTTAAGAATCAGAATGTGAAGGCCGTGATAGGGTATGATCCAATCCGTAAGAGAACCTTGAATGAAAGAATAGGTAGTTATGCTGGAGACATAGAAGGAGTAAACATATCAATGCATGATCCAATAAATGGAGAATTTACGGGTATCGGAGAGACATCACTAGGAACAGAAGTCTATGTAGACAAGCATTTCTTGACAAGCGACCTTAGAATAACCATTGGACTGGTAGAGCCGCATCCTTACATGGGATATAGTGGAAGAGACGGAATTCTACCTGGAATCTCAAAGATTGAGACTATTAGACAAAGCCTCTCCAGAGCTACGGATCCAAACGCTAATCCTGGAACGATCAAGAACAATCCAATACAGAGAGACATAAGAGAAGCAATCGAGATGGCAGAGGTAGACTTCTCTTTATACCTAATAAAAGAAGCCAACGGAAATCTTGTTGAAGCATTCTCAGGAGAGCCGAGAAGAGCATTCCAAGAAAGCGTGAAAGTTGCAGATGAAACCTTTAAGAGACCAGTTGAAGAGAGAACAGACATTATAATTATGAGTCCAGGAGGACATCCAAACGATATAAGCCTATATGAAGCCTGCAAGCACATCAACAACATACAGAATGTTATGAGGAAGGATAGTACTGTAACGCTTATAGCTGAATGCTCAACAGGACATGGAGACGATAACCTTCACAACTGGTTAGATAGAATTGAAGATCAAAAAAGATTAGAGAAGAGTTTAAAGAGACAGTTCTCTCCAGGATGTTACATCGCATATTTAATCTCAAAGACACTGCAGAAGTCAGAGCTGATACTTGTCTCAGCAATCCCCGAGTATTACATACCAGATACAGCTGACATCAAGATTGTTAGAACAGCAAACGAGGCGTTAAGATATGCCCTATCCTCTAGAAAGAGAAAAACGAAGATAATGGTTCTACCGCATGGAAACCTTACAATCCCAACATTAAAAAAGCAGACCTAAACAGAAAAGGTATTATCTTAGTTATTCCGCTAAAGTATCTTGGTTGGATCTGAGATTGGAGCGCCAATTTACACTTAGACAATTCCGAATTGAAGATTTAGACAGGGTCATATATATAAATAGGGAGTGCCTACCAGAGAATTACTCCAGCTACTTCTTTATAGACCTATTTAAACGCTTCCCAGAAACCTTCATAATAGCTGAGGAGAACGGAGACATAGTAGGCTATATAATGTGCCGTATTGAGTCCGGAATGCCGGACTTCAGAAGACTTAAGATTCCAAAGATTGGACATATAATCTCGATAGCCGTTCTACCGGGCTACAGGAATCGTGGAATAGGGAGAGCATTAATAAGCAAAGCCCTAGAGGCCATGAAACTCTACAACGCAGAGGAATGCTACTTAGAAGTTAGAGTAAGCAATACACCAGCAATAAACCTATACAGAAAGTTAGGATTCAAGGTATCAAGAAGGATAAGGGGATACTACTCAGACGGAGAAGATGCATACTTGATGAATAAAAAGCTCTCTAATTGAAGGAGATGCTGCTTAAAGACAATTCACCACAAAGACTTGTCAGCTCCGCTTCAAACATATCCTTCCCACATTAGAGTTGAAGCGTAGGGAAGCCCCCATCAAACCATCCCCTAAACTTCACTTAACCCTTAAAAACTTAAGAGCGAACCTCTGCAAGTATTAGCTATATATGTAGGAGGAACTTGTATGGAAAGAGGAATTTTAAGAGAGGCATCCCACAGAGAAGCCATTGAGAGATGGAGAAGCCCAAGCAGAGTTGTTCTAGCAGTCTCAGCAGACAAGAATGGAAGAGCCAACATAATTGCCCTCGGATGGAAAATGTTCACTTCATTTAAACCTTTAATGGTGGCGATAT
>WAQA01000183.1 GCA_015520475.1 Candidatus Bathyarchaeota archaeon
AAATAGCCGTTGACGTCCATGAGTATGGCGGCGGAAAGAAGGTTGCACAGAAACTTGAACAGGCAAACATAATCCTAAACAAGAACCTCCTACCATACGACAACCAAGATAACCGTGACAACCCATCCGGGCTAAGAATAGGCTTCCAAGACGTGACAAGGAGAGGATTCAGAAGAGGCGATATAGAATATCTCTGCGACTTAATGCTTGACGTGATAAAGGGTAAACGAGACCCATCAGAAGTGAGGAAAGACGTGATAGAATTCAGAAGACAATTCAACGATATAAAGTATGGGTTCAGAAGCGTAGATGAAGCATTAAAACATCTCAGAAGGATCCCATAGATCACCCCAACGTTTAAGAATAACCCTCACCGCCCCCTCATCTGATCGCTTAGAGGGCCAAGATCTCTCCACCCATCCTGACCGGAATTCTATTGTTCCAGTAGAGAGAGTAATGGGACCTAAATACTTAGGCTCTACATTTTGCTACGGATCTTCTTAGGGCAGCATATTCTGTTCATCCAAATTACTTCCCAAGTCAGATCTTGACTTAGCAGGTTGCATTCTTTTAGGTTTGATGTGGTTATCCTCTTCTATTTCAGGATTCTACTTATTATCCCGGCTCTTAATGAGTGATCAGCTATTACAAGGGCTATGCATGCCTCGACTACGGGAACCGCTCTTGGAACGATGCATGGGTCATGTCTTCCTTTGAGTTCTATGTTAACGTTCTCCATGCTGTTTAGATCGACTGTTCTCTGCCTCTTAGAGATTGAGGGGGTAGGCTTGAATGCAGCCCTCACTATTATGGGCATCCCAGTGGATATTCCTCCAAGTATTCCTCCAGCATCATTCTTCTCGGCTACAACCTTCCCGTTTATAATCCTGTATGGATCATTATTTTCTGATCCTTTCATGGATGCTGCGTTGAATCCTGCGCCGAACTCGACGGCCTTAACGGCTGGTATATTAAATAGCATCTTCGCCATGTCAGAGTCTAGGGAGTCGAATATTGGATCTCCTAAGCCTGCTGGAACGTTGAGGGCTATTCCCTCAACCACTCCCCCAACACTGTCTCCTTCCCTTAAAGCTTCGAGAACTTCGCTCTTCATCTCTTCTGCTACTTCTGGATCTGCGCAGCGCACCTCATTATTGTAGACGTTTCTACGTATCTCATCATATGATACTTCTCTCCTCAGCTTCACCCTTCCAATCTGCACTGTATGGGCTAGAACCTCAACATTGATTGTTCGCAGCATCTTCTTTGCCACTGCACCGGCCATGACATAAGCGGCTGTTATCCGACCTGAGAATCTTCCTCCACCCCTATAATCGTTGAATCCTCCATATCTTATGTAGGCTGTATAGTCTGCATGTCCAGGTCTAGGTTTATACTTGATCTCCTCGTAGGGCTTCGAGTCTACATCCCTATTCTTTATGATCATGCATATGGGGGCTCCTGTTGTGTAGCCCCTATATACTCCTGAGAGTATCTCGACAACGTCCTCCTCAACCCTCCTACTTGTTATGGGTGATGCTCCTGGACGCCTCTTATCCATCTCCGCCTGGATATCCTCTCTGCTTATAGGTAGACCTGCAGGGCAACCGTCTAGGACGGCGCCTATAACCCTTCCATGACTCTCACCGAAGCATGTTAAGACCAGGGCCTTCCCGATTGAGTTACCGTTCAATGATTCTTCCTCCCAACAGATATAGATCCCTAATGAAGCTTGGATAAGATTTATTGATGCATTCTATCCTGTGGATGACTGTTTCACCTTCAGCCCTCAAGGCAGCAACGGCACACGCCATCGCTATTCTATGATCATTATGTGGATTTATCTCGGCTCCATGGATGTTTCCTTCACCCTCTATGATCATCCGGTCCTCCTCCGCCTTTATCTTAACACCCATCTTCCCCAGCTCTTCTGATAGAGCGGCTATCCTATCTGACTCCTTAAATCGCAGTCTCCTAACACCATTGATCACCGTTCTTCCATCTGCAAGTGAAGCTAGCACCGTGCAGACCGGTATGAGATCCGGGTTGTCCCTGAGATCAATCGAGATGCTCCTCAGCTTTGACGTGGATCCGTGAACCTCAACGTGATCCACATCAAACCTTACGTTAACCCCCATATCCTCCAGGATATTTATGATTCTCCTGTCACCCTGCAGCGTCTCCCTCTTAAGCCCGTACACCTTCACATCTGAGTCTGTTATGGCTGCTGCCGCCAGTATGAAGGCTGCCGAGGAGAAGTCGCCTTCAACCTTATGGTCTGCAGGGGAATACTCCTGCTTTGGGGGAATATGGAACCATCTATAATCTTCATCGTATTCAATTTCTATGTTATGTTTCATGATGGTGTCAAGCGTCATTGAGATGTAAGGTTTCGATTCAAACCTTGTAGTCAAGGTTATTTCAACCTCTTCCTCGGCCATTGGAGATGCGAAGAGGAGGCCTGAGATAAACTGTGAGCTGATGTCACCTCGAACCTTCACTTCTCCACCTTTAATGCCTCCGCCGAATACTATGATGGGCGGGTATCCATCATAGTTGGCTGAGTAACACTTCACGCCGAGCTGATTCAATGCTTCTATTAGGGGCTGCATCGGCCTCCTCAACAACGTCTCATCCCCCGTTAGGATTGAGATTCCATTTGGTAAGGCGCATATAGGCGTCATGAAACGGATGGTAGACCCGGATCCTCCACAGTAGATTATGTTCTTAGGGGTCTTGGGTTTCGGGTTGCCCTTAACCCTGAATACTCCGTTTCCAAGAGTATGGATCTCCGCCCCTATCATCATGCAGGCCTGCATGGTTGCCTCTGTATCATCGCATATTAGAGGATTCTTCACATTTGATGTTCCATTTGAGAGCGATGACGCTATGAATGCTCTATGCGTATAAGCCTTTGATGGGGGGGCGGCGATTACTCCCCTAAGCCTTTCAGTCCTTCTAATTATTAGGTTGGTCAAGATGGATCACTCTATGATTGATGCTTTCTCATTGTTGATTTCAGCCTCTATTATCTCGCCTTTATATCGTGTCCAAGCATCTTTGACAGCGTCTATTCTTTCCGGGGGAACCACTGCTGCTACGGCGGGGCCTTTACCTGAGAGTCCAGCGGCTACTGCTCCTGCTGATAAGGCATCGATGGAGATTGAAGGGTTAAATCCTAGAACAGTTGAGTACAGGAGCCCATTTATGGTCATGGCTTCCCAGTGCTTTCCTGAGAGGGCAAGTTCATGCGCCGCCTTCACCTCCCCGGCTATTATCTTCATCTTCGCAGTGTCGGAGCTGATGGTGTAGCTCTTCTCCGCTGGGACATAGATTAAGACTTTATAGTCATCAACTTCGACCCTTCTAAGAATCCTCCTCCTAATATTATCCGTTATGATTAGGCCTCCGAGGTATGAGGCGCATGCATCATCGAAGGCCCCTGTTATCGTTACCTTCGCCTCTATCGAGGCGTCGACGCCGAGGTTTATCACTGTTATGTCATCCACCTCCCTTCTGAGGGCTGAGAATGTGGCTAGTGCTATAGCGTTAGCAGCTGCACTGCTACTCTTTAATCCCCTTGCTATCGGGATGTTGGAGCTTGTTTCAACGTATGCTCCATACTTCCCATCAAGCTTGAAGTGCTCGAGAACCCTCCTCACAACTGTTCTGATCAGGATTGGATCCTCATCTGGATCCGACAATATTCTGCCTTCTATTCTTCCAGGTTCACTCGTCAATTTAACGGTTGCCTCTGTCTTGAGGTTTACTCCTAAAGCCGCTCCGTAACCGCAGGATATAGCGTTTATAACGGTTACAGCTCCATAGGAGACTGCTCTTCCAATCATACTTTAAAGTTCACCTTCCCAGGTTCATTTCTGCTCTTCATTAAATGTTTGAGCGCCGCCTCCATCATGATATTGAATGGAGCCTTCTCACCGGTCCATATCTCGAAGGAGGCTGCTCCCTGATTCACGAGCATCGTTAAACCATCTATCGTCTTTGCACCTACATATTTAGCCTCTTTAAGCAGTTTGGTCTCTAATGGATTATACACTAAATCGAATACTATCAGGTCCTTTCTCAGCAGATCCACGCTTACAGGGGACTCGGAGCTCCGCGGATGCATCCCAACCGAAGTAGCATTTATAATTATATTTGCATCTTCGATTTCATCCTCGATTTTATCTATACCGCCCCACTTAACATTCTTTCCAGTTGCCTTTGATATTCTCTCAGCGAGTTCCTTCGCCTTCCAGACTGTTCTGTTCAGGATGACCAGTTCACCTGCCTCCTGCGCTATGGAGAAGGAGATTGACCTTGAAGCTCCACCAGCACCTAGGATAATAACCTTCGCATCCCCCAAATCTTTAATGTGGATTCTAAGGGATCTTAACGCTCCAACGCCATCAGTATTATATCCTATCAGTCCATCTCTGTTGAGGATTGTGTTTACGGAACGGACCATAGATGCATACTCATCCAATCGGTCAAGGTATTGGATTACTTCGATTTTATGGGGCATAGTCACATTCAAACCATGGATCCCTAGGGATCTCATCCCTTCAATTGCTCCTCTGAGCATCCCCCTCCTAACCCTGAAGGCTACATAGATGTAGTCTAAGCCTAGATGCTTGAATGCAGCGTTGTGGATGCAGGGGCTCAATGAATGCTCTATAGGATCACCTATAACAGCGCATACCCTGGTCTTCCCAGTTACATGCAACGATTTACACCTAGAAGATCATATATTCTTTTAAGGTTGTCTATTGAGATCTGGCCTGGCGCAGTCCCCTTCCCCTCAATCAATGAGGCGTAGGTGAAGTGGGAACCGAAGATTGGAGCGAGAACCCTTGAGATTAAACCTTTCCCTCCCATCGCGAAGCATACGATCTTCAGGTTTCTCCCAGCCTTGGAGAGGAGGTTGAGGCATGAGAGGTTATCCTCGAACTTCCTCGCCGTAGTTATTAGCTTGCATATTTCAGCCCCTACCCTCAGCTGGGATTCAACTATTCTCTCCATATCCTCCAGCTTCGGAGTGCCATTAAAGTCATGGAATGATACGATAGGTTTAACATTGAGGCTCTTAAGTCTCGACATAACCTCTCCTATATTATCCGTTATTAACTCTACATCTGCATATTGGAAGCCTGCCTCTGCAGCTTCAAGTAGGTTATGGATTCTGGAGGTTTCATCTTGACGGCGGAAGCCTCCTTGATCAAATCTTCTGTTCGTCGCTATCAGTGGGAGGGGGGCTTCACGGACAAGCCTCTCAACACCATTGAGGCTCTCCAGATAATCAAGCCTCACCTCTATGAGGCTGGCGCCCCTTTCAGCAGCCTCCTCCATCAACGGTATCAGATCCTGAATTCTCCTCTCAGCCAATGAGACGCATATCTTGATAGGGGTCACTTCTCTATCACCTTCTCCTCCTTCACAAGGGATCCGAAGTGTCTTCCACCCTCCTCCCTGTAGAGGAGGATCTTGTCGCCTTTCCTCAGTTCAGAGACGGATTTCGTCCCGTCGGCCGTGACAACTCTTATGGTCTCAGCGTTCTGCAGGATAGTCTTGAATCTTTTACCTTCATGCTCAGCCTCGATCATTATAAGCGGTCTCCACTCAATCTTCACCCTACATACATTTGTTGTTCTGTATCTGCCGTGACGATCAACTATTAAGACTTCATCCCCAGCATGTAATTCTGAGATATACCTGGTTTTGTTTCCTGGTGAGAGCACGTAGAGGGCGATTGATCCAGCGTTAACCCTGAATGGTCTAGGAGGAACAAATGGATTCTCATATATTTCAGCCTGCACAAGGAAGAGGCCTGAGGATTGACATCCAACAAGTAAGCCTTCGCCGTCCCTCATAAGATCACATGTGTCTATGCATGCTCTAGCTCCTAGCCCAAGAGGCTTCACATCCACAACTTCAGCTTGATTTAGGATTAGGTTCTCTGATGATTCTATCTCGGATCTCCTCGACTTAACATTGGCTATGGATCTGTAGATTCTCTCTATGGATTCAACGTTCTCAGCCTCAACTACTACTCCATCCACCCCTATCTCAAGAGTCTCAAGAGCTATCTTTGCTTCTTGATCATTTGATACGAGGGCTAAGAGTTTGCTTCTACCGCTTATCCGCGCAATCAGGTTCTCAAGCGGAATAACCTTCCAATCCCTACATTTAACTATTATAT
>WAQA01000184.1 GCA_015520475.1 Candidatus Bathyarchaeota archaeon
CTGTGAGACTTCATCTGTTATAACGGATATTTTGAATGGCTTCACTGGATCCTTCACCACATCTGAAGCGATAAATAGAATCTAAACTGTTTAATATTTAGATTTTTAGGGTTTCAACCAGTTTCTTATAGACGTCATCCAACCCTAAACGTTCAAGTTCTTCTTTTCTCGGCACCCCATTACTGTCCCATCCAACCTTCTCGTAATATTCTCTTTTCGCCTCCTCAAACTTCTCTTTATCGATAGTTCGCCCGGCATATGGTCCACTGGGTAGAGGCTCATAGAACCTTGGAGGGTTATCATCATGAATCTTCGGGTTCCATCTGATGTCCGGTCCTCCAATCAGCAACGTGGCCCTTTGTATATGTAGGGCTCTCCTGGCTATTTCATTGTACCATTCTTCAGGTTTTATCTTCCATCCTGTAACCGCCTCGAGAAACTCCCATATGAGCGGATAGGCCTCCTCAGAGAAGAAGTTGAACCAACATGTTACTCCACTATCATAGAGCATGATTCTGAGCTCGCTGTTTCCATGATCCAGTTTTAGATGTGCCGTTGAAGTGTGATCTCCAGCCTGCACTGAGCAGGCGTATGCTTCGAGACCTGGATAATCCTTACCGCTTCTTATTCCATGAGCGCCTATTGCAACTCCCTTCTCGACAACGGCGTATTTGAGAACGTCTACTCCTTTGATCTTCTTGATCTTTAAGGCTGCCCTGTACGTTCCTTCAGCAAGTAGATCGCCTATTCCCTCCCTGAAGGCTATCTTCCTAATTAAGGCGGCGAAGGCTTCAACTTTTCCCCATTCAAGGTCTAACCCGTCAAGATCCTTCCTTGTTAAGATTCCACGCTCATAAAGTTCAGCTGCGAATCCGAGGACGTTCCCGCATTGTATACCGCATAATCCGAGATCATCTGCAAGGGACATTAAGTAGACGTTCTCCTCAGCCTTGAATATTCCGAGATTTACGCCCATATACGCCTGGTTCTCATAGTCAGGGTTGTCGGTTATGGCTCCCTTTAGGGGTCCTGTTCTCGTTACTGCCAGTTTTAGGCAGGTTATTGGACAGCCGAAGTCCCCCCAATAATTCTTCATCCACAGCCTCTCGAACCTGTCGACGCCGAAGCTCTTCTCATCATGCCATTCATCCTGCCAGTTTCTGACCGGTTCAGAGCTTAGTCTTGCGCCAACATCATATCCTGCAGCGGCGGTTCCCCACCTTCTGAAGGTGGTGCTTCTAAGGTTTATCTGTAGAAGCTTCTCCGTGACTTCTGAGGTCTTCTCTATGTCAGCCGCTTCAGGCAATGGACCGGTTCCCTTAACCATAACAGCCTTCAGCCTTTTAGATCCCATGACAGCGCCGTATCCTCCGTATCCAGCTGCATGAGCCCATTTATGATTTATAGAGGAGACTCTAACCAGGTTCTCACCTGCAGGGCCTATGTATAGGGATGCTGGCTCCTTCATTAGACCTCTCTTTGAAAAACGGCTCTCGAGATCTTCCAGTCCCTCCTTAACGAGTATCTTAACTGTTTCCTTCCCATCCCTACCCCATATATGCCTTGCATCCTTTATCTCAGCTTCAGAGTCTATTATTGAGAGGTATACTGGAGCCTCAGCCTGTCCAGTTATTATTATTCCATCATACCCTGCACATTTCAGCTCAACGGGGAACTCTCCACCTACAGTTGAGCCTATTATACCGTTGCTTTGAGGAGACTTCCCTGAGACGCATATCCTCGCGCCTGGAACATAACCTGTTAGGGGCCCAGTTAACATCACAAGTATATTCTCAGGATCTAATGGATCTATCTCCTCCCATCTCATTCCAAGTCTATCCCAGAGTATCTTAGTCGCCATTATTCTTCCGCCGATATATCGTCTCAGGAAATTTTCTTCCAGTTTTGTCTCTTTTATGTTACCGGTTGAGAGGTCAACTTCAAGTATCTTACCTGCATAACCCCTCAATCTATAGTACCTCCAAACCCTTCTCACCATAGATTTTTACTGCGAGTTCCTTGGTTATCTCTTCGGGTGTCCTAGCATACAACCTGAAACTGTAGGAGTCATCTCTCTCCATCAATTGGAGAGCGTGCCATCGCCCCCTACTGCATTCCTCTACACACTTCGGATTCCCCTCACATAAGTCGCATATGACCACATAATTCTCTCTAGGATGGATGAATGGGACTCTTCCTGGGCAGGCATCTATGCATAACCCGCATGCGGTACATTTCTCTTTATCAACGGTCACAGCCTCTGTCTTTTCATTCACTGAGAGAGCATTCACTGGACAGGCATCTACACATGGATAGTCATGGCATTGAACGCAGAGGTGAGGTATCTCCAATCCTGGAACGAGCATGAAGATCCTTATCCTAGAGGCTTCAGGCCATATCTTACCTTCATGAACCAATGAACAGGCTATTTCACATCTCCTACATCCACTGCACTTAGCATAGTCCCTGGCAATCCATATCCTCTTCCTCTTACTCAACCCCACCACCCATAAACAGAGCATTAAAGGATCAATGAAGTAATATATACTGAGGAAACCTTATAACATTTAGTTTTAGGAGGCGGCCTAGAAGTATAGATCCAGTAAGGGCATAGGCCATAGAGCCGCCGGGACCTTTAAGATGCATCGGTCATATCCTAGAATACTTTGAGAGGTTAACATTTGGGTATCTCCGTTATAATAATAACGGAAGAGAGATCATAGAACATTGCTTAACCTAGAATTTAAATGTCATAAAAAATTGAAGGGAACTGGAATGTTCCTTTTCAGTCTTAACCAGCTACTTTCCTCTGCAGTTGAATTACGGCGACTATAGCTGCTAGGGCAGCTATCAACGCTAGGACCATAGCTCCATATACGGCGCCTGAGATTCCAGCCACGGTCGTCGCAGCGTTCTTCGCAGCGGACTCAGCGCTTGAAGCAGCAGTCTTAGCTTCTGAAGCGACGCTTCCAACATTTGACACGTCTGTCTTAAGCGCATTCAAGGATGACTGCAACGTATTAACTGTTGACTGTAGGGAGGCAACCGTTGACTGTAACGCTGCAATGTCACTCTTCAGAGCGCTTACAGCGTTGCTTACACTGTTAACATCGGATCTAACCGATGCGATGGCAGATGCAAGTGAGGCTACGTCGCTCTTTAGAGCTGCTATAGCACTCTTCGTGGCATTTATGTCAACTCCCTGCGCTGAGAGTGAAGCGCTCAGAGCGTCAAGGTCGCTGCTTAGAGCATCAACTCTTGCGCTTAAGTTCGCTAAGCTGGTCTCTAAGCTTGAAATCTTCTGGCTTAGAGCAGACAATGTTGTCCTCTCAACGACGAGGAATGAACCGCTCAATGGAACCTCAAGGATGTTGGTTGACCAAGTCCAGGTTCCAGTCTTAGCATCGCTTGGCAGAGTGAATGAGGCAGCCTCGTACTTAACGTAGTAGTAATCGCCTATCGGAACCCAGTCAGCCTTCTTTATAGTGATTGTCGTGGTTATGCCTGTTGGGTCTTTAACTGTTATTGTAGCATCAGCTGGGAATGTGCTCTTTATTGAGAAGCTCACAGTGTCGCCTGGACTATACTCTGCTAGGCGTGTAGACATTACAACTGTCGGTAGAACTATCTTGAACGGTACTTCAAGCAATTTTATGAGTTTCTTGCCTGTTGGGAATTGATAGACATCTGTGAAGTTGAACCAGTAATCACCTATGGTAAGATTGCTCCATACAGTCCATGTTGTTGTGAAGTTTCCTTCTGTCCCTGTTGCCACAGTCTTGTTCCAGAACGTAGATGTCTTGTTATAGAAGAATATTGTGACGTTGCTGTTGGGTTTGAAGTATTTTCCAGTTATTGTGATCTTATAGTTCTTTGGTGCAGATGATGGAGAGATAGCCACTTGTGTGGTGGCTGTTACATTGTATGAGGCTGACGCTGATAGGCCCTTATCATCTGTAACTGTGACAGTGTATGTTCCAACAGATAATGTTGGTACGATGAACTTTACACCCTTCTCAGGTGCTAAGTTGCCTACGTTGGTATTCATCACAACAAGGTTATTGTTTATTGTCACGTTGGCCTTGTTTCCTAGGAATCCGTAACCTGTAACTGTAACTGTTGATCCTGCTACTCCGCTTTCAGGCGTTAATGTGATCAATGTTAGGGCTATCAAGAATTGGGCTTTAGCCTTTAAGCCCTTAGCGTCTGTGGCTGTTACATTGTAGGTTACTCCTGTTGGGAGTGATGGAACCTTAAATGTTCCTTTGAACCCTCCTGTAGAGTTCGTCTTAAGAACACCCACAGGTATCGTTCCGAAGAGGATTGTTACTTCAGTGTCGGCTATAGCGGTGAAGTTAACGCCTTCTATCGTAACTACGGTGGCCGGTTTACCTGCTTTTGGACTGAGCGTAATAGCTGTTGTTCCGGTTACTTTGAAGGATGCGGTAGCCCAGTATTTTCCATCTGTAGCGTTAATCTGGTAGTTCCCTTTAGCTAATGTTGGAATTATGAATTGGCCGGTGAAGTTTCCTGATGCTGTAGTCTTTATACTTGCTACTACAGGCACGGATGAACCGTTAATGGTTACTGTTATCGCCTTCCCAGCCTCGGCGGTGAATCCTCTTCCAGTAACCGTTACAACGGTTCCAGAAGGCCCTTCAGTAGGTGATAGGGTTATTGTTGCCTTAACTGCGAATGTGGCGTTCACCACATTTCCCTTAGCATCCTTGGCGGATATATTGTAGTTTCCATAGGCCACATCTGGCACGGTCACTGATGCTGAGAAGGATCCTTTACTGGAGGTTACTGGAACTACTGAGGGGGTTATATCCTTGTCATAAGTTGCGTTCTGGAATCTGATTGTTACGTTAACGGATCCGGCGAATCCTGTACCGGAAACCGTTACAGTGTCACCTGGTAGGCCGCTTGTCACTGAGAGAGTTATCTTCGGAAGTATCTTGAAGGCTGTGAAGCTGCTTGCACCTGTGGTTTCATCTTTTACGATTATGTAGTGGGTTCCAGCCACGTCCTCCGGTATCGTTATCTCTATCTTGTAGCCTGATGTTGCATTGAATTGACCTGTGGCTATCTTGTTTTCTGCGAGCAGTCCATCCCAGTATATTCCTAAGGGACCGAAGGGGGTTCCTCCGGTATTGTTACCGGAAACCGTTATTTTAGTTCCAACATTCCCTGATGTTGCGCTGAGTACAGGTTTTGTTAGGGAGCTCTGTCCAAGTGTAACCGCTGGGAGGAGTGATAAGAGTAGCATGCCTAGAAGCGCTATTGATAGAACCTTGTTATAGTATATCCTCTGCATCTTTCTTTTCCCTCTAAATTTTTAACGATTAATCTATGAGAACATTTTATTTATAACTGTTGTGTAAATAATTGTTTTTGGTTTGTATACAATTGTTTAGTGTTTGAATACATAATTTATTGATTTAGACTGTAATGTACAGGAGTTTAGAGTGTCTACCTTATTGATCTTCAGGGACTGTTGGGAGATACTTCTGTATCTCCGCAGGAGAGGAGCTCGACAGGTACCTTTCATTTCCGCCGTTCACATGCTTCGCAATCCATCTGGTCGCCGCTTCAGTCTTCTCCTCAAGTATATTGTAGAGGGTTCTTCCGATATCATAGATTAGTAGGAGGGAGATGCCTAACGCTATAAGGTTAACTGTAAGATTTGATAGAAAACCGATATTTGGGATTGATGCTAGGAGGGGGGAGGCGAGAATATCGGACACTATTATGGTTAATAGGTAAGTTATATCTTTCAGCACCCTTCTTAAAGGGTCTTCCTCAATATGGATTCCTAAGATTTTAAGGATTCTATTGGCTCCTTTGTCGGCTATGGATAACATATCTGGTAGAGTCTTAGCCAAGAATATTAGAGCGATCGGAAGGATTATTAGACGTATCATCTGGTCCCCGCTTATGTTCAATCCTGGCAGGGTGAACCATGCAAATGGAATGGGCATCACAGTATATATGAAGAAGAGTAGGAGCAGTATTATCGAGTTGAAGATGAGACGTGGAACCCTTACCATATGATGCCTATCTATCGACTTCATCTTCATCACCTTGTCGATGTTTGTGGTAGGTTGTTATCCTCTTCTCCTAACCTTTAGTGAGCCAACATTGAATGTGAAACCACAGTTTTCACAGATGAGGGTGTAGGGAGGTTCAGGTCTCAATCTTCTTGTTCGACATTTCGGGCAGCTCAATTTAAGCGCCAATTCCTCAACGGACTCTTCAGGTGCATAGTAGATTGTTGATGATTTGAAGGATCTGGCGACCATAATAAATAGGATTATTATAGATATTCCGGCGAAGAGGAGGATTGCATAGATTACTATATCCGATATGATTTTACATTACTCCTTTAGGGGTTATTTACCCAATATCCTCTTGAAGAAGCCCTTATCTTCCTCTTCGCTTTCAGGCGGGGACTTCTTCACTTCAACCTCCACACCGGATTTCGTTGGTTCTGAAAGAACCTTGAATGCTGGAAGCCCCTCCTCTAGGAAGGGACTGTCAACACTTGCCAGGACAACCGTTGCACGTATTGAACCAGTCATCTTACTGTTCACCCTCGCTCCCCATGAAACCTTAGCTGTCGGCGAGATTTTACTTATAACTAGTTCTCCAGCTCTATTGACGTCTTCAAGGGTCATGTCATCTCCTCCCTCTATATGTACTAGGGCGCCTTCAGCCTTTCTGATGTCACCTATGTCTAGGAGCTGCGTGTTCAGAGCGTTCTCAACAGCATCTTCGACTTTTGTATCGCCGGATCCCTCTCCAACCCCTATCGCGCATACACCGCTTCCCATCATTATAGCTCGCATATCAGCGAAGTCTAGATTCATGAGGCTTGGAACAGCGATTGTTTCAGATATGTTCTTTATGAATGTTGCTATGAGCTCATTTGCAACGGAGAATGCTTCCCTTAATGGAAGCGCACCGGCAACCTTTCTTAATCTATTATTGTCTATTACTATTACAGCGTCACATGCCTCTACAAGCCTCTTTAATCCATCCCTAGCCTTTGACAGTCTAGCTCTTTCAACTTGGAATGGGATTGTCACCACACCTAAGGTTAGGGCACCTACTTCCTTGGCTATTTTAGCAACTATCGGCGCTGCACCCGTCCCTGTTCCGCCGCCTAAACCAGCAGTTATAAAGACTAAACCTGAACCTTTAATCTCTCTTTTTATGTCTTCAGCGCTCTCCTCGGCTGCTTTGGCTCCCTGTTCTGGGAAGCCTCCACATCCCAAGCCTCCAGTCACCTTATATCC
>WAQA01000185.1 GCA_015520475.1 Candidatus Bathyarchaeota archaeon
ATATAATACAGAACTTGGATTCCTTCAAGAGGAATGTTAACACCAGAGTTGATATTGGATATGCTACGATAAACCAGACTACGAATCCGAATTACTTCGTGATTTACGTGAAGAATACTGGAACATTACCTATTACAGACTTCTCAAAGATAGATGTTTACGCCGGGGAATATGGAAAGGCTGTATTATACTCTTACAGTCCAACAAGCACCGTTGGAAGCGGAAAATTTAATTTAACAGATGTTGATGGTGATGGGGTTTGGGAGCCTGGTGAAACAGCTATAATAAGGGCCTACCCAAAGACGAACGTCAGCGCTGAAGTATATGAGGTTAAAGTTGTTCCTTTCAGAGGTATCCCGAGCACTTACCTCTTCCCATCCCCGTCATAAGAATGGAGGGGTTTGTATGGGTTTCTCGGTAACCATCGCTTCAACCATAATCCTGATGGGCTTAATATTCTTCGCTGGGGCGGGAGTGGCAACCATGATCTACACGATGAATAACTTAACAGATCAACTTGTCGAGCGATATAAGACATTGAACCAGAAGATGAACGTCAAGATAGATCTGGAGATAACTAGCATAAGCTCTAGAACAGTGAAGTTTCTAGTTAAGAATGTTGGATCGAAGACCATCTTCCTTAGAGCGTCGAGTTTCAGATGGAACAGCGTGATAATCGCCTATAAAAGCGCGAATATCTGGTATTCATACCTTGTAGATGACTACACTGTAAATTATATTCAGATAACCGGTTCTACAGTCACATTTCCTTTCTCAAACCATAAATATATTAATCCCGGTGAGGAGGCGGCGGTCACCGCGAACCTCCCAGCCGACGCGCCGAATATTCCGCAGAACGCTCCAGTCATCATCGTCTTCATATCTCATTATGGAGTTTCAGCCATGAAGGAGGGGGCGAATAGTTGAGAATTATCGATTTAGGAATTAAGGATCTCAATGATTGTTTGGGTGGAGGTTTCCCTCATCCATGCCTTGCCTCCATCGAAGGCGATTATGGAGCTGGGAAAACCGCTATAACGCAGCAGATAATATACTCGATGCTTAAGGATGGATTGAAAGTCTTCGTTATAACAAGTGAGACAAAGATTAAGCCTTATCTTGAGATGATGAAGTCGATTAGACTTGACGTCTACTCATACTACATGGATAGGAAGATAAACATCTATCCGTTGCATACGAGGGCTGCTAAGTGGAGTCCTTTTCTCTCATCAATGTTCTTTAGGGTGACAAGGAGCTTCCTTGAATTGAAGAGGGATCAATATGATGCTGTAGTTATTGATAGTATAAGCGTTTTAAGCGTTAACACGCCCTTCCATGAATTTTTGACCTTCATAACTAGAATGAAGAATCTGGTATCGGATGGGAAGACTATAATCTTAACATTCCATCCTAAATTCCTCCCTGAAAACTCCATTATGAAGCTTAAGGCATCCTCAGACGTCTATCTTGTCTTATCAAATGGTAAGATAGCTGGTGTTCCAGTAAAGATGCTAAATGTTGTTAAGCTCTGGGGAACGAGTGGTGAGAGGAGAGAATCTCTAGTATTGGAGATTAACCCTCACCTAGGCATCAGAGCCCTACCATTAGGGGGCGTTAAGATCTAGAATGGATGAGGAGAAAAGCATATTCGAATTAGAGATTCCGGAGACATTTGAGGAGGCTATAGAGAAGTATCCGTACTTAAAATCATATGTTGATGGTTTAAGGGAGAAGCCCGTCTATGTCCTTGACCCAGGACTTAAACTGGAGACTGAAAAGCCGAACATAATATATCCGCTTGGTTTAGGAGCGTTCGTCCATGTAACAAGCGGAGATGAAATTGGAAGATATAATATTATCGAGCCTAAGAAGCCGGATCGTAAACTGATGGATCATATAGAGTCTGTAATCGCGAGGCTTGTAACTGAAAAGGAGATGGGAGTTGAAGATGAAAGGGAAAGGGAGAGAACGCTCATCAGACTATTCAATAAGGCTGTTAAGAAGAGGCTTATTCGGATACCTGAAGAGGAACGTGAATTCGTGCTCTACCACTTCTTAAGGGAGAAGGTTGGCCACGGCATACTCGACACGTTCCTTGCTGATCAATGGCTTGAGGATATAAGCGTTCCAGGGGAGGGGAGAGTATATGTCTACCATAAATTCTTCGGCAGCTTGGAAAGTAATATTGAACTCTCAAAGGAGGATACTGATAACCTTCTAAGAAGCATATCTGAAAGGTATGGTAAGGTTCTAAGCTATACTAACCCAATAATCGATATACACCTTCCAGATGGATCGAGATTCAACATAGTCTTCGGGGAGGACATAAGCATAAAGGGCAGTAACTTCACCATCAGGAAGGTTGCTAAAGAACCGATTTCGGTGGCTCACCTCATAAAATGGAATACATTCTCGGCTGAGATGGCCGCGTATATGTGGATGCTCCTTGAAGTTGGAATCTCCTTCTTCATGTGCGGGGAGACAGCTTCTGGGAAGACAACCAGTCTAAACGCATTTGCAGGTTTAATCAGCCCTGAATCGAAGATGGTGAGTATCGAAGAGACTCCTGAGGTGAATCTTGCACATAAGAATTGGGTTAGAGAGATCACCCGCCTCCATACGGGAAGCGAAGTTACAATGTTTGATCTCTTGAAGGCTGCTTTGAGGCAGAGGCCAGACTATATTATCGTCGGAGAGATCCGTGGGGAGGAGGGTAGGATAGCATTCCAAGCTATTGAGACAGGGCACCCTGTCATGTCAACGATACATGCAGGTGATCTGGAGGCGCTGTTCCAGAGATTAACAAGCGATCCAATAAATATTCCAAAAAGCCATATCAACGGCTTGAACCTAGCAATATTCCAGAATAGGATTAAACGTGGAAATAAGCTCATAAGACGGATAACGTCAGTCAATGAGATTATAGGATACGATCTGAGAGAGGAGAACCTCAATTATCTTCCAACATTCATTTATGACGCAGATCAAGACAAGCTGCGCTTTACAGGGACGAGCTTCATGCTTGAAACGAAGATCCTCCCATTCCGCGGATGGGGGAAGGAGATGCTTCCCGAACTATATAAGGAGCTTGAGATGCGTGCTAGCATCCTTAAAGCCCTATCTGAGAAGCATCCTCGATTCAGTGATGTCTGGAGGACCGTTATTGAAGTTGAAAAGAGAGGTGTAAAAGAGGTTTATAAGATGGTTATGGATGGGCGGATGCCATGGCTGGAAAGCTAACTCTAAATAAAAGTCTTCTGTCAATCTTCATCTTAGCTCCCGCTACAATATACCTCTCCTACATGTTCCTAAAAGAGAATTTGATCGGTTTCCTCACAGTTTCTTTATCATCCATCCTCCTAATAATCTTCTTCTCTTACTTCTTCAAGAAGAAGAGGCCTCCCAGAAGAATTGACGAGAGAATTGTAACCTTCCTACTCCATATGTACGCTATATCACAGGGTGAGGTCGGCCCGGATGATCTCGTTAGGGCAGTAGCTGAAACCGAGGATTACGGATATTACAGTACAGTCTTCAAGAAGATTCGGGAGCTTGCCAGAAAGTTTGGGTATGGATTTACGAAGGCTGTTTCTCAAGTTGCGGATGCTATGAAGCCTCCTCTGAAGGATATACTTGTTAGATGCACCGAGATATTCTCGAATCCTAACCCGAGAGGATACCTTGAGCTTGAAGCCTCAATGATATTTGAGGAGTACTCAAGCTATTACTTCGGAGCTATTGAAGCCCTCAAGGTTCTAGGTGGAATATTCAGTACCTTCCAAAGCGTTGCCATATTCGTAATTGTAACAATGAACATCCTCACAGTGTTCATGGATAATCCAAACACTATATACTTTGCATATGCAATCTCAATATGTATACTCCTAGTTATGTATCTGGGTATAAGGGCTGTTGTTCCAAAGGATATAATCATCTATATTGACAGGAGGGATCCTCCAAGGCTTTATACCCTCTTCAGGTTAACCTTGCCTCTTGCGATTGCAGGTTTAGCCCCTGCAATGATAATTTATATGCGGTATGGCCCTCCATACGCTATGCTGGCTCTAGGCTCCATATTGATCATACCTGGATGGATAGCTCAGAAACTTGAGGGTTTCGTGTATAAGGCTGACGAGCATTATCCAACCTTCATAAAGTCTCTCGGAGAGAATATGGCTTCAACGCTAAGTCTCAAGTCAGCGTTGAATTACAGTCTTAGAATGGAGATTGGTCCCTTGAAGAGTTTCATCAAGAGAGCGCTTGCTAGGATAAAGATTGGAATAAGTAATGAGAAGACGCTTGACATGCTTGCTTCAGAGATAGCCTCACATAGGATCCACATGGCAAATAAAATCTTTATAGATGCTGTAAATTATGGAGGGAACCCCCTCGTTGTAGGGAAGATTCTAGGGAACAGTATCATAAAATTTCTTGAGTTCAGGAAGAGGAGGCTTTCAGTTGCAAAGAGTATAGAAGCCATAATCGTTCTTCTGCAGCCATTAACCGTTTCCCTCCTTATAATCCTGGCTTTCCTGTCAAGATATTTCTCTAAGGGTCTATCTTCTCTGCCATACCTCTCTTTAGGGGAGATCCCTCTACCTATAATCGAAGCTGGAAACATCATAATTATCCTGTTCGTCACGTTCATAAATGCTCTAGCGATAAGAGAGGTTAAAGGCGGCTTCTGGGGAAAGTTCCTCTTATATGCTGGTGAACTGCTTATTCTTAGTGGGGCGGCATGGATAGGTGCTGGTATGCTGATGAACTTCGCTTTCGGCGAGTTGATGTCAAGTTTCAAGGAGATGTTTTAATGGTTCGAATTATTGATCCATGGCTTTGGCTCATAAACACTTTATAACTTTTTATCTACGTAGATAATGGTGAGATTATGAAGAGACGTTCGAAATTGGAGATATATTTGGACTTGCTTATGGCGGTCTCCCAGACAAGCAAGCCTACAAGAATTGGTAACCAAGCTAACCTTTCATGGAGAGATACGAAGAAGCATCTGGAATTCTTGGTTTCACAGGGCTTCGTCACGGTTGTTAAAGGGGAGAAGGAGAGGAGAATAGAATATAGACTGACGAAGAAGGGGTTTGAGGCTTTAGAGGCTCTTCGAAAGGTGACTGGAGCCCTCTCACCTAAATTAGCGATTCAACAGGTATGACCGTTCAAAGTCCAAATGTTACCAGATTCACCACATTATTTACGATGACCGCTGATACTATAAACGTTAGCAGATAAAGGATAATCACCATCGCTCTCCGAATCCATTTAACGTTATATTTATCTCCTAGATAGGAGGTGAGAAGCCAGGAAGCCGTGAAGATAACTCCTACCAGAATCTTGCTAATTACGTCATGACGATAATATGGGTTCAACTCAACATATAGTCCTGATTTCAGGGCGTAATCGGTTAGTACATAATCGGCTATATTCATCGAAAATATCAGAAGTAATAATATAAAGTGAATTTTTATCTCTCCTCTAAGCATGCTCTCTCCTCCTAGACCATTATACCCCCACTCACTTACATCTTACGAGACAATATCCTACCCTTCAAAACTTTCGAGTCAAGTATTAAGAGTCTTGCAAGGTCCATCCATAAGTCGTTCTCATCTATGATCGAAAGCATCTCAGTTAATGACTTAAGTATCTCCCCAGGGAATGAATCCTCCCTCTTCGAATCCATTATAATTATGCATCTTCCACTTTTACATAAATACTTCATCTCTCCTCCTCTCAAATCAAAATATTTAAGGTTCACTATTTTAATGGTCGGAAACCAGTTTCAGAAAGATGATTAAGATTCAATCATATAGATCTTCATTCCATGTTCTGTTGGAATGTTATTCTCTAACTCTTCTTAGGTCCATGTCTTAGGTTCATAACCACTATAAATATTATATATGATATAGCTGGTCTGAGAATCTGATGGGATGGTGAGGTTTACGGATGAAGAGTCGTAAAGAGCGGATTGACAGGTTAGAGAGAAATCTTAAGGAGCTTAAGGCAAGCGTTATGGGATCATCTGTTGAGATGGCTAGGACGGTTGAGGAGTTGAGGAAGGCTTTAATCGATATTAGATCCGCCGTTAACGAGATTGAGAATCTATTCGATGTGTTGAATGAGATTACGAATCGGAAGGATCTCGAGCCTGTACGTGCCTTCATTTCACCTTAGACTTTGATCCAAAGGTGGAGTGGGAGGTGATGTTGTAGCGTAGATCATAATCTTCTCTCAAGCTCTTCCAAGATGTCTGAGAAGTCCCTTCCAATCTACATACTCTGAGACTAACCTTTTAGCTTCGTTTATTCTTTTTTTATCGCTAACTCCTATCTTCCCCGTCAAGTCTTTAACGCGGTCTACGGTTGTATAGGTGTCATATGGAACTAGGATTATTGGAACGCCCTTCTTTTCAGCTTTAGCTATAACCCTCACGTCTGGATGTAGGTTTCCAGTTAATATTAGGGCTGAGGTATCCGTTTCCAAGGCTGCAAGCGCTATATCAGGTCTGTCTCCTCCTGTAATGACGGCTTTCCTCGGCGCCCTTCTAAAGTAGCGTATAGCGCTCTCCTGCGTCATAGCTCCGATAAGGTATCGTTCAACCATATTTGATAGGTTCTTCTCTCCGCATATTATCTCTCCATTTAAGCTTTCAGCTATCTCCTTGACTGTTGGAGCCGTTAAGGTTGTTGATTCAGGCATCAAACCCCAAACTTTGATTCCATTTTTCTCCAGTGTTGGAATAATTACCTTTCTTACTCGATTATCTATTGGGCTCTGAACCCTGTTGAAGATTACTCCTGTACATTTCGTCCCCATCTTAGTAATGCATATATGCTCGAAGAGTATCTCATCGACAGCCGTATCTTGGTATGTTGTTGAGAGTAACAGTAGGTTCGAGTTGAGTATGCTGGCTAAATTCGCAGCCGATAGGTTCAGTGAGACGCCTAGGCATGGTTCATGAAGAGCCTCTATAATCATCAAGTCTTTGCTCTCAGCCACTTTTCTGTATGCCTCTGTTACTTTATCAAGCAATCTTCCTTCTTCTTCCTTCGAGTACTGATCTAGATAGTGATATTCAAGTAGTATCGGCGTTATCAGGTTCAACGGCTCCTCCAAGTTCAATGTTTCCTTCATCAGAAGCGTATCCTCATCTATTGGTTCCTCGTTGATGGACGCTGTGTGCCACCCTAGAGGCTTGAAGTATCCGACGTTAAAGCCTTCCTCCATAAACTTAAGCGCTAATCCGAGGCATAACGCTGTCTTTCCAATTGACTGTCTAGTAGCCGACACTACATACAGACTTGGAACATCACTCAAACCTTTTCATCTCACATTATGGTTATCTTTACGTCTAGGGCTAACACTCCCTTATTATCTTCATAAACGAAGAGCGGGTTAATATCAATTTCAGCTATCTCCTTAAAGTCCATGGATAGCTGGGAGATCCTAAGTATGGTATCTGTAATAGCGTTTATATCTGCACTCTTCTCTCCTCTAACCCCTCTGAGCAAAGCATAAGATTTTGTTTCAGTTATCATCTCGTAAGCTTCCTGTGTTGAGATGGGTGCAAGCCTGAAGGAGACATCCTTTAAGATATTAACATATATCCCGCCTAATCCAAACATTATAAGTGGACCGAACTGTATGTCTCTGTTCATACCTACTATCACTTCTCTGCCTACAGGAACCATCTTCTGTACTTCAACACCGAAGATTCTTGCCTCAGGCATAAAAAGATTTGCGTTTCTCATTATCTCATTGAACGCCTTTACCACTTCCTCTTCCGACTTTAAGTTTAATTTTACTCCTCCAATATCTGTTTTGTGGAGGATCTGAGGTGAAACTATCTTCATTGCCAACGGATATCCTATCCTATTCGCTGCTTCCACTGCCTGTCTAACGTCTTGGGCGAGTTCACTTGGAGGAACAGGGATCCCGTAGGCCTGAACTATCTGCCTTGCCTCTACACTTAATAGGTTAACTCTCCTCTCCCTCTTAACTCTCTCTATTATTCTCCGGACAGATTCTCTATCTACATCGAATGTTGGAAAGCTCTCATCAATTCTCCTGTTCAGGATTTCGCCATACTCTATTATGCCTGAAAGAGTTGACACAGCCTTCTCTGGATGTGGATAAACAGGTATCCCTGCCTTCTTTAGAATTTTAATAGCCTCTCTTACTCTTTCTCCACCCATAAAGACCGCGAGTATAGGTTTCTCTGGAAATTTAGATTTTATGGTTACTATCTGCTTTGCCGTTTCTATAGGCTGGGTCATCGCTTGAGGAGTTAATATTACAACGGCTGAATCTACGAAACGATCTGAGAGAACAGTTTCTAACGCAAACTTGTAACGGTCTGCAAGGGCGTCTCCAAGTATATCGACTGGATTGGTCCATGAAGCCTCCTCCGGTAAGCCTTGACGTAGGGAGTCGATTGTCCCTGGAGAGAGCCATGCCATCTTAAGGTTATGCTGGGAGCAAGCGTCTGCCGCCACTATGCTTGGCCCTCCGGCATTGGTTATTATCACCACGCTTCTTCCCTTAGGTATCGGCTGGGAGGAGAACGCTATTCCAAGATTGAAGAGTTCCTCTATGGATTTTGCTCTGAGCACTCCACATTTTCTGAAGGCTGCGTCATAGGCGACTCCGCTGCCAGCTATTGATCCAGTATGTGACGCAGCGGCTCTTGCACCTGCATCTGAAACTCCAGACTTTAAGATGACAACGGGTTTCTTACGGGTGACTTTAGGTGAGATCTCAAGAAATCTTCTTCCATCCTTTATTCCCTCCAGATATATCAGTATAACCTTTGTCATAGGATCCTCGGCTAGTAACTCCATGAAGTCTGTCTCATCCATATCAGCCATGTTCCCTAAGCTTATAATATTGCTGAATCCTACCTCTTCCTCTGCAGCCCAATCTAGAATGGCAGTGCAGAGAGCTCCACTTTGGGAGATAAATGCGATTCCTCCCCTGCTCGGCATTTTAGGAGCGAATGATGCATTCAGGGGAGTATACGTATTTATAAGTCCTAAACAGTTAGGCCCTAAAAGGCGCATATTATATCTTTTACATATCTTAAGGAGATCTGCTTCTCTCTCCATACCTTCTATACCTATCTCTTTGAATCCTGCTGATATAACTATGAGGCCTTTAACACCTCTCTTTCCAGCGTCCTCGGCTACTTCAGCCACTATCTCGGCTGGAACCGCCACTATTCCCAATTCAACATTATCTTCCACATCCAAGAGGCTGTGATAACATTTCAAACCTAAAATCTTCTCTGCCTTCGGGTTTATGGGGAATATCTTGCCCGTGTAACCGCAGTTCTTAAGGTTCCTTACAATCTCATGACCTACTGCCCCCTCACTGCGGGAGGCCCCTATCACAGCAACTGAGGATGGAGAGAAGAACGCCTTTCCAATATCCGCTAAACGTTCGCTTCTACCTCCTTGATCCATCCCCGTCCCTCATATTATCTTGTATATTCCATCCTTAAAGGTTCCCTCAGACTTCAGAACAGATACAAATTAACAATCTCTTAAGAGAATTAACTTAACAGATGTCTATAGACATATACCTACTATTTCACCTCATCTTAACTATTATTGTCTCTGAAATATAATTGAAGAGCCTCTGCTTCTTTGATGAGAAGAATATCCATCCTATAAGACAGTCTATTGGGAGCAGGAAGGATTTCCCAATGCTCTCTATGGCAGCCTGTCCCATTCCAATAGGCTTACCATCCAATCTAGTAACCTTTATCTTCATAACAATCTTCCCAATAGACTGGCCAAATGCCCCTTCCATAAAAGTCCAATATAGGAAGTATAATATATTCCTCGTTCCGAGATCTGCAAATGGAATCCATCTGGGTATGTGAGGAATCATCATGTATCCTGGAAATGTCCATATCCACATGGTCCACCATCCTAAGAGAACCCCGATAACTATTACATCTATCAGCCACGCGATGAATCTATCTGCCCAGCTTGCTAGAATAGGCTGAGATAATAGGTCAACCGGCGATCCGCATCTTGGACAGAAAGAGGCTCCCTCAGGCAGTTTCTCCCCGCATCTCGCGCAGTATGGCATCGCAGCCCCCTCAAATAAACATCTTCTCCATCCTCTGAATCTTCATTTAAACTTATAAGAATTACATTTGCATCTCATCTGGTTGGCATTCTGCTGCTCCTCACCCTTTTCGGCCAAGAACATCTGAGAACCAAAGACAGTATCTCCTAAAAATATTTAGGTTTTCAAGTTCGATACTGTTAAGATAAGGTTTGTGATGGTGGTCTTTTTAGGGTTTGGTGTGTTCTTAGGTTGTTGTAGTAGTATGTGTAGGTTTCTAGGAAGAGCTTTACGCATCTTATGCCGCGTTTCCTCGATGGGAAGTTGTTGTAGAATCCTCTCGTCCGTTCTTTCAGTGTTCTGAACCACCTCTCAATTCGGTTTCTCATTCCATGTGTGATGTGCTTCCATTTTAGGCCTAGGCTCTGGAGGGCGTCCAGATACCATGGGCCCTTATCGATTAGGATTAGCGGCTTGTTATGGCATGATCTTAAGGCCTTCTTCAGTATGTGCTCAGCGTTCATTATGGAGCGTTGCCAGCTCGCATCGACAGCCAGAACCTCCCTCGAATCCACATCTATGGCTGCCCAGATGAACAAGTACTGGCCGTTCACCTTCAGCTTGGTCTCGTCCACCGCTATCTCCCCCCTAACCTTAGGCCTACAAGGATGGATAAGGCCCCTCAGCCTCTTAACCCAATAGTAGACAGCAACGTGGCTGGCAGGGATCAAACCAGTCCTCTCAGTCATACCCCTAAAACTCAGACCAGCCATATACATCACGCAAGCCCTAACCTTATACTCAACCGAAACCCTATTACGCCTGAATATCCTAGCCTTCTTAACGGCTTCGAGGAGCCACTCAAAAGCACCTACAACAGATCACCTCCAAAAGAGTAAGGCTCCCCGAAGCCACAAAAACCTTATCTTAACAGTATCTCAAGTTCTGCTGAATCTTAGGGTATTGCAGATGTGGTGATATTTTAAACCTTGAGATTAGAGTAAGAATCTTTTACCTTACGTTGAGGATAAGTTTGCGATGATGGATCTGGATCTCTAGGCCTAGCTGAATACCATCTATCTTGTGCATGTCATAGATGAGGGGACAAGATTTCAGCTTGCAATCGTGATCTTCAATTTTTCTTTCTCTCAGGATGTAAGGAGAGCCTTTAGGATGGCTAAGCAAATTGAAAAGAAAAGCCAAAGTTCGTGATAATAGATGATTTGGAGTTTATCACAAGACATTCAATAAGGAATTCTGTGATCATCATAGAAGTTGCAAGCATATAGGCAATTTTAGATGGAGGGGATAATTCAGCAACTTAGTAATGTGAGGGTTGAAGATTAAGGATAAACCGGTAATCAATGGACATATGACTCACTACAGATTCATCAAACCTCACATGAGCTTAGATAGTAAGACTCCAGTAGAGGAAGCAAAATAGGCTCAGGCAACAATAGATAGTCGGATCTGCCCAGAAAAAGTTTGGAGCTCCATAAAAATCAACCTTAATTTTTACCATCCCAAATGCAACATCATACTTATAACACCTTAAGGTTCAACAGAATCGTTTTTAGTGTAGTATCTATTGATTCCAATCTGTAATTTTAACGTCCCCTCTAGATTGGAGAGATCATGTAATAATGGAAGTATGGATGATACGAGATTAAACCTCAAATCTTAATATGACAGTGGGAATATTGATGAGGGGATGAGATGATGAATGTACCTGTTAAAGATTACCGTCCATTTAAGGGCATGTTGATCCGTGATCTCATAAAGCAGATGGGGGAGGCCTGGGGCTTTACTGCCGGAAAGATCTATCTGGGCGCTGAAATACTTAAGAAGATGGTCGATGATGATCGATGCGTAAAGTTCCTATCCTTCCCAGCGTCTATTGTGGCGACGGGGACAAGAGGCATAATAAAGGAGATGGTTAAGAAATCTCTTGTAGATGTTATCATAACCACCTGTGGAACTTTAGATCATGATGTTGCGAGGAGTTGGAGGAGCTATTACCGCGGGGTCTTCAGGGTTGATGATAAAGAGCTCCATAGAAGGGGGATCAATAGAATAGGGAATATTCTCGTTCCAAACGAGAGCTACGGATTAATAATAGAGGAGAAAGTGAATGTCCTTCTTAATGATCTGTGGGCTGAAGGCGTTAAGGAGATATCAAGTAGGGAGTTCTGCTGGGAGATTGGACGGAGAATATGCAATGAGGACTCCATATTATATTGGGCTTCAAAGAATAGGATTCCAGTTTATGTTCCAAGCTTAACTGATGGGGCGGTTGGTTACCAGTTATGGCTTTTCTCACAGGATCATCAATTCAAGATTAACGTTTTAAGAGATGAGGCGGAACTGAACGATATAATCTTCAATGCCGATAGAACCGGAGCATTGATAATTGGAGGCGGAGTGTCAAAGCATCACACCATATGGTGGAACCAATTTAAGGGAGGATTAGACTATGCCATCTATATAACGACCGCTGTTGAATGGGATGGAAGTCTCTCAGGGGCAAGGGTTCAAGAGGCTATCTCATGGGGAAAGGTTAAGGAAGAAGCGAAATACGTAAATATCGAGGGAGATGCAACAGTTATTCTTCCTCTAATAACGATTCCGTTGCTTACTGGAGAAGCCTGAACATAAACATAAAACTGTTAGGGATACTATTAAAGAAAGATATTTAAATCTTAACAGAAAAATACTCCGATCTAAACCGATAATCATGTGAAGATAATGTTCTTTGGAGGATAGGGTTTGCCGTTCGGGTATAATGGTAAAATCTTAAGGGTGAACCTCTCTAGGGACCAGATAAGAGTTGAGGATCTAGATGAAACATTTTACCGTAGGTATATGGGTGGAGAAGGCTTCGTTGCATACTTCCTCTTAACGGAGCTTGAACCAAAAATAGATCCATTAAGCCCAGAGAATAAATTGATATTCGCAGCTGGTCCAGTAACCGGGACATCGATTCCTGGAAGCGGAAGGAATAGTGTTGGAGCTAAATCTCCATTGACGGGTGGATTTGGCGAGTCCGAAGTTGGAGGCTTCTGGGGGACAGAGCTGAAACGCGCGGGCTTTGACGCTATTATAATAGAGGGGAGAGCTAAGAGTCCAGTCTACCTATGGATACATGATGGAGAAGCTGAGGTAATGGATGCCCATCACCTATGGGGGATGGAGACTGGAGAGGTACAAGAGACTATAAGGGATGAGCTCGGAGATGAACTGGTGAGGGTTGCGCAGATAGGTCCTGGAGGAGAAAACCTCGTTCGTTTCGCATGTGTAATCGTTGATTTGAAGGATGCCGCCGGAAGGACTGGTATGGGAGCCGTTATGGGCTCTAAGAACCTAAAGGCCATAGCTGTTAGGGGACATAGCAACATAGAAGCTGCAGATAAATCGAAGATGAAAGATCTTGCACGAGGATTCATGGAGCTTATGAGTGATAGCATGGTTAGCCGCCTCCACGCTTATGGTACAGGAGCCGTGATGGACTCGTATCTTGAGTCAGGAAACCTTCCAGTGAACAATTTCAGGGATGGAGTGTTCCGTGACCCGATGGCCATCGACGCTAGAAAGGTTAAGGAGACAGTTAGGGTTGGGATGGAGGGCTGCTTTGCATGTCCAGTCCGCTGTAAAAAGGTGGTTAAAGTTGATGAGCCGTGGAACGTAAATCCGATTTATGGGGGACCGGAATATGAGGCGTTAGCCGCGTTAGGATCTAACTGTGGAGTAGACGACTTAAAGGCGATATGTAAAGCCAACGAGATATGTAACCGATACTCTATTGATTCAATATCTACTGGAGCGGTTATAGCGTTTGCTATGGAATGCTATGAAAACGGCATATTAACTGATGGAGACACTGGTGGATTAAAACTAAACTTTGGAAATGCCGAGGCATTAATTAGATTAACAGAGCTCATTGGGAAGAGGGAGGGCCTTGGCGACGTGTTGGCTGAGGGCGTCGAGAAGGCATCCGAGATAATCGGAGAGAAATCCAGAAGATTCGCAATTCACGTTAAGGGCTTAGAGGTTCCTATGCATGAGCCTAGACTGAAGAAGGCTCTTGCATTAGGATACGCGGTTTCTCCTACAGGAGCAGATCATATGCATAACCTACATGACACTGGCATATCAAGCTGGGGTAGAATGCTTGAGGATCTCTCCTCTCTAGGTGTTCTAGAACCTATACCGCTTGAAGATCTGAGTCCACGGAAGATTAGAGCTTTCATATATTATGTTGATTGGCGCGTCCTTGATAACTGTCTTCTCCTCTGCAACTTCCTGCCTTGGAGCTACATACAGAAGACTGAGATCGTGAGGGCGGTTACAGGATGGAAGACTACAGCATGGGAATTAATGAAGATAGGTGAACGAGTCACCACGATGGCGAGAATATTCAATGTTAGAGAAGGCTTCACAAAGGATGATGACTGGCTTCCAGAAAGGTTCTTCAACCCAAAAGATACAGTTAGTGGATCAAGGATAAAATTGGATCTTGAGAAGTTGAAGGAGGCTAGAAGCGTATATTATAGTATGATGGGATGGGATGAGAACGGTGTGCCTGAGAGAGACAAGCTCGAAGAGTTAGATATCGGATGGGCTGCCAAGTATATCTAGATTAATATCTCAGTTTGAAATGGAGATTTATGAAAGGCAGACCGTAAGACATAATAGTTAAATCATTGTTATAAATAGGTTTAAAAGGGTGATGCCTGAATAACTGAAACATAACGTTGATGAGGTTGTGTAAGAGATATGTCCAAACCTTTCTATGTAAAATTCGAGGTTCCGAGAGAAGTTGCCGATGCTGCCTATGAAGCTGTCCAGATAGCCTCTAGAACGGGACTGGTACGTAGAGGAACAAATGAGACCACAAAGGCTGTTGAACGTGGACAAGCTAAGTTAGTCGTAATAGCTGAGGATGTCGACCCACCTGAGGTTGTAGCTCATCTGCCAATATTATGTGAGGAAAGAAAGATACCGTACGTCTTTGTTCCAAGCAAAGCTAAGCTAGGTTCAGCGGCAGGTATAGATGTCTCCTCAGCCTCTGTCTGCATAATTGAGCCTGGAGAAGCCTCAGACCTCATAAAGGAGATAATATCTAGGGTTGAGAACCTGATAAAGGCGGGTAAGGCTTGAGCCGAAAAGAGGAACATGCTGAAGAGAGCTTAACACCAGCTGAAGTTATACAGATAATAGGTAGAACAGGGGCTACTGGAGAGATAACTCAGGTCAGAGTTAGAATACTTGAGGGTCCAGATAGAGGAAGGGTTATAACAAGGAACGTTAAGGGTCCAGTGAGGCTCAACGATATCTTGATGCTCAGAGAAACGGAGCGGGAAGCTAGGAAGATCAAGTAACCCTTTGATGCTTGAGATTAAAAAAATTAATATCTATCGATTCAGATTAGTAAGAACACTGTTCAAGATGAGAAGGTAGCATCCATGCCGAAGACAATGCATTGTTCATTTTGCGGCTCCGAGTTTCCACAGGGAACAGGGATAATGTATATTAAGGGAGATGGATCTATCCTCTGGTTCTGCTCAAGCAAATGTAGAAAGAACGCTATAGAACTTAAGAGAGACCCCAGAAAGCTTAAGTGGACCAAGTATTATAGGGCGGAGAGGAAGGCAACTTAATCGTTAATAAGAATGGTCAGAGACTTTTTGGGTGAGGTGGAAGCCTAAAAGGGCGTGGATACGGGATCAATGATCCTAGAAAAGATAGAATCGCCGAGATGATGGAACCCGATCCCCCAGGAGATGGAGGACATCAAGTAACATTTGAAGGAGAATCCGCCTCTTTAACAGAATCCTTTCCAATAAGAGTCTCCGGCGTGAAAGGGTTCTTGGTTTCGGTTGGGATGAATTGTGTTAAAAGTTAAATATGGTTTTAGATAGAGGTTTGTTTGTGTTGGGTTTGATTTGGTGGTGTCTGGGATTTTGGTTGGGTTGGAGGGGCTGAGGAACCGAGAACCCTCCCACTCTAATGGGGGAATGTTAATGTTATGATGAAGCTATTGGAGGTCTGGGTGAAATCTTCATTCCTGAGAAACGCGTCTATTTTAATAGTTGGTGAATGTATTAAAACGGTTTTTCCTGAAATAATGAAGAAGTACTCTGAGGGTATGGTGGTTTTAACTTCATGTCCACAAGCTGAGGGATGCTGCGGTATAGTTGAGAAAGTATCTATGATTCTTAAGTGTTCAAGGCCTAAGGAGATTATTGTGTTGACGGTTGATGGTTCTCCGCACTGTTATATGCTGCATAGCTCAGTTGATGGAGCCGTCTATGTTACGGGCGTAAAAACTAAGATACGTCACTTAGTGGTGGTGAATGGGGAAGTTAAGGAGATCAGTTCGGAGAGTATAAGATTATCGAGGTATCTACATCTAGTGGAGGATACTATTGGTAAAGTCTCAGATGTTCTTGAGAGGCTTAATAGGATCAGTTTGGAGCAGCAGGCTAAAGAAGACGCTTCACCCTCTTCTCATCTAAACCAATAGATCGTTCATACTCGTATATGATCCTTGATATAACAGTCCATGAATCTAGAGTTTCAGGGTCTATAGCGATAACTTCATCCGCAGCCTCCAAGATCCTCCTTGAGAAGCTGCCTCTAGGAAATCCGCCTACAATCATCAGCAATCTGTCAAATCGTAAACATCTCCTAATAGTCTCCCGTAAGGTCATCGGCGTTCCTTTCCTGCTAAACGCTACAGTGTGCTTCGGGCTAATCTCGCTTATGAGATCTGAGACTGTTCTCCTCTCCAGCCTCAATAATTCGCGGCCGTGCGGCGGCACCTTACCAAACTTGAATAGTTGCTCGATAAGTCCAACAAACCTCTCATAGTTCCTAGGCAACCTAACAGATGGATCAACAATTATAACGTGATCATCAAGTGTATGTACAAAGATTCTTAACATCCCCTCCCTGTTCAACGGTGAACCTAGAGCTGAGAGAAGACTGAAATGGACTATGTCAGGCCTCCCTCTTCTCCAGGAATCTTTCAGATGGGTCATAGCTGCATGATGGTATGATCTATCAAGGAGAATCTGCTCCGGAGGTTTCCCCCTACGTTCAGAGTATCTCTTAACAGATGGATGATTCCTCAGAGTTTCAGGAATAATCTCTAGGGCAGACTCGGCTAAGATAAGGGTTAACATCATTCACATCTATTTCTCATAGCTCTTCATTAATCTTCATTAACAGGGTCTGGGAGAGACTCAACTGTTAAGGTTTCCCTAATAAAAATGGCGAATTGAAGTGTCATATTTTATGGTTCTTATCTAATCATTGGAAGGTGTAGGTTTCTCAGCTATTTCTGATGAGCAAGTGGAGGAGATCCGTGAGTGATACTATCTTCTTAACATTCACATTTATATTGTTCTCTCTGTCGATCAATACAGCGTTTAAACCGGCGTTTCTAGCTCCGTAGTAATCTATTTCTAGCATGTCACCGACAAAGACGGCTTCTTCAGGTTTAACGTTTAACTTTTCCGTGGCGAATAGGAAGATCTCTCTGTTTGGTTTAGGCTTCTTAATAGTGTCGGCTCCAACTTTAACGCTGAAGAAGCCTCCCAGTCCAGTTATATCTAGAACTATTTCTATGTCCTTCTCGAAGCCATTCGAGATTATTCCCAACTTAAAATCTAATTCTCTGAGGGAGTTAAGTGTCTCTTCAGTGTCCGGATATAACTCTACATCCGCATAGCTCCACCACTCTCTCGTTATGATGGAAGCTAAGAGATCCACATCACCTTTAACATTAAGTGTTTTAAGTATCTTTAGATTCCACTTCCTCCAGAATTCCTCATATGGAAGCCTATAATCATCTATCTTTAACTCTTCATCAGCTCTCCTCTGCGCATACTCAATATCAACTGCGGATCTTCTGATGTTATGTGCCTCCAGTATCCTCCTTAAAATCTCAGGTATAGGTGCCGTTTTTATTAGGGTTCCGCCTAAATCGAAGAGGACAGCTCTTAAGTTACCCTGCATCTCAGCCAGCCTTAAAGGGGATCATATGGAAATTAACTGCCTAAACTGGATATGTGGCTTGAAGTCTTCTCGAGAAGCCTCCTCTTTTCTTCTCTTTCAAGTTCCATATATCCATCCTTCTCGGTTATAACGGCTACGTTGAAGCTATCTCCTGTGTAAACATCTCTCTTCATGGCGGCTGTTATAGCCTTAACAGCCAGCAGTAATCCTTCATCTAAACCAATACTATCTTTATATCTGCTCTCCAATACTCCGAGGGCGATTGGAGATCCTGAACCAGTTGCAATAATATTGTCTTCTATCACGCTTCCAAATGGATCTAAAGAGAATATATGATATCCTTCGTTGTCATATCCGCCTATAATTATCTGGACCGAATATGGGAAGAACCTCTGTGAGAAGAGGATGTGAGATGCGAGCTCAGCTACTGAGCGGACTGGAATAATCCTTCTTCTTTGAAGCTGGTAGATGCTGGAGTTTGCCTTTAATAGATCGAGGATGTTTATGGCCTCGGCAGGGACACCTGCAATGGTCATGCCAACATTCCTTGTTATCATATACACCTTCTTGGCTGCTTTATGGGCTACAAAGCCTGGAAGCATAGTGGCTCTTGTATCAGAGGTTAATATGACTCCGTCAACGCATTTTACGGCAAGGGTTGTTGTTCCCTTAAACCTGAATCTTGGAGAGTCATTGTTAAACATAGAGGTCAACCTCAAGAATAACGGTTACCATAAATATAAAACTTTATTCATGGACTTTTTAAAAAGTTTCTAACTTATCCAATTGTTGCGGTATGTTCAATAGTTATGTTCCATTATATATTATGGGCTCCCTGTAAACGTCTGGACCAAATATCTTATAGATTATTAGATCCTCTCTTCCAGTGTTAACTATTCTATGTGCTTCTGTAGCTGCTTCTGCCGTGATGAAGAGCTCATCCATCCCAGGCACTCCTCCTTTAACCTTAATTCCTTCAACAGATCCTTCTCCCCTCCAGACAAAGAGCATGTAAGCTCCCTTCTCAACGCTTTCAACGGTTCTTCTAGGGTGGACGCGTATCTCCTTACCTGAGAACTTCCATGTCCTGTTAGGATTGAATATCCAATATTCAATTCCGTTTCCGTTCAGATCACTTATCTTCTCCGGGACCATGTGATACTTCCTGTAGAAGTACGGATCCCTAGACCTCTCCCAATCAATAAGTCTGGCTACGGCTTCTTCATCAGGTAAGCCGCGCAGCATCTCCTCTTTAGGTATTCTCCTACCGTAACATACGGCTTGAAGTATATTGTATACGTCTGATTCTTCTTGAACTTCCAATGTCAACATTGTTCCAGGAGCATGAGGGACTCCAGGAAATATGTGAAATCCCTCTCCAACGTTCAGTCTATATGCCGGTGAAAGATCCAGAACCTTATCATCATTCCATCTCTTAAGTATAGGTAGTAGATCATCTTCTGAGACGTCTGGGTGTACCCCTAGATGCGAGTAGGGAAGCGGTCCCTTCTCCTCAACGTCGAGGAAATAGTATGCTTCCTCCTTTCCATTCATGTTCCAGTACCTCTTAGCGTCTTCTTCTTTTGCATGGATATGCCATGGTATCGGCGAACCTATATCCAAAATCTTAGTTAATACGCCGAACCTGTTGTTGTGTTCTCTGGCATATCTATCGCCTAACATTCTACCCGGAAAGATCTGAAGGGCATCCCTCAATCTAACTCTGCCTTTAACATGTGTAAGTGATATAAAACTTAATCCTTCATCCTCAACCTTTACAGGATTTACTGCTTCAACTGATGAAGCTAACCATCTCTCACAGATCCATCCTCTTTCAGGGCCAAGGTAGTAATTGTCCAGTCCTAACCTTCCCAGTCCAGGATATAATGTTCTAGGCACAAAGGTCGGCTCCAACCTTAAGATCCCATTTGAAAGGTCAAGTTCCCTTTTGAGGGCTCTCTCCAAATCAGCCATAAACACACCCAACAAAAACATATATTAAAAATGCAATAAAAAATGAGCTCTACAGCGGTGGTTCTGTGGTGATAAGCGTTAACGTTGAGCTCTCAGCTAAAGATGCTTCGAAGGCTGTTGAGAGAGGAGACATTATAATAGTGATTGACGTTTTAAGATGTAGTTCAACGATTATAAATGCTTTAGTTAATGGAGCGAAAGGTATAATTCCGGTTGGAACGGTAAAGGAAGCCTTAGCGTTCCATAAAATATCATCCGATTATCTGCTGGCTGGTGAGAGAGGAGGGATTAAACCTGAAGGCTTCGACCTCGGAAATTCACCGCTTGAATTTACACGTGAAAGGATAAATGGGAAGATCATTGTGTTAACTACAACAAGTGGAACGAAGGCCATACTAGAATCGAAGGATGCTAAATGGGTTCTGATAGGCGCCCTTCTAAACGTTAAAGATGTGGCTGAAAAGGCGATGAATATCGCCTTAAAGGAGAAGACAGGGATCTCACTGGTTACATCTGGAAAGAAGGGAAGATTCTCGCTTGAAGACTTCATATGTGCAGGAGCGATAATTGAATCTCTAAAGGGACATGAAATAACTCTTTCAGACTTAGCTCTAGCAGCTTCTTTAACGTTTCAGAGAGCTTCTAGGAACATATATGAGACTATACTGAGGGGCGAGCATGCCCAGAGTCTAGTGAATCTGGGATTTATGAGAGATGTAGAATTCTGCTGCCGCATCAACCATTACAGTATTACGCCGATATATAGGGATGGAATAATAAGGATCGGTCAAACATAATTTCAAATATGCTTCCATCTCTTCTGAAGATGTAAAGATATATCTCTAAGATCCCTATTAGCTCTATGTGGGGAGGGTTATCTTTTGGTTCATGGATATATCTTGATTAAAGCTTCTCTAGGAAGAGCAGTTGATGTTGCAGCTGAAGTATCAAAGGTTAATGGAGTAAAGGGTGCATGTGCAGTAACAGGCGAATACGATGTAATTGCAAGGTTTGAGGTTGAGGATTTAACGGAATTAGCTGACGTTGTAGTTAAGGGAATACATCGTATAAACGGCGTAAATTCTACGTTAACCGCTATATGCGTCACATGCAAATAATCCCCCCTCTTTTTTTGGAGAGTAGCCTCAACCTTAAATCGTCATTAAACATTAAGATGGATGATAGGTTATGTGTGGAGGAGAGCGGCTCAAAGCTTCAATAATAATCCCAACATATCAGGAAGGAGATTACATCAAAAAGACTCTCTCAACCTTAACTGGACTGAATGAGTCGTCTGTAGAGATAATTATCGTTGACGGAGGAAGCAAGGATAATACGGTAGATATCGCGAGGAGATACGCCGATAAAGTTTACCGGCTAAATCAACGCGGAATATCAAGAGCCAAGAATTACGGGGCTGAGAGGGCGGCGGGTAATCTATTAATCTTCTTAGACGCGGATGTAACTGTTCCTCAGTTTTTCATGAAGAAGGTATATGAGGCGTTCCAAGATGGGAATGTTGTAGGTGCAACATGTAACATAATGCCTACAAATCCTAGACTGAGAGAGCTTATATTCTTTACATTCTATAATGGGCTTCTAAGGTTTCTCTCAAAGATTAAACCGCATTCAAGAGGAGAGTTTATAGCTGTTAGGAGGGAAGCTTTCATGGCGATAAACGGCTTTAACGAGAATTTACCATGCGTAGAAGATCATGACTTAGCCCTCCGCCTCTCAAAACTTGGAAAATTCATCTTCATAGCAGATCTAACAGTTTATGAAACTCTGAGAAGAATGAGGAAGGCGGGCTTTCTAAGGACAATAGCCACCTGGCTCACTGATTATTTATCTCTGATGCTGAGGGGTAAGCCAGTATCAAGGATATGGCGTTCAATAAGATAGAGAGACAAATAAGGATGCCGGAAAACAGATATTTTTATCTTTGGCTTCCCTTCTTTAAGAAATCGTAGGTTATAGATGTTTGGAAGATGCAACAATCAATCTTTTAGGCTAGAAATGTAGGGTGGTGTTCTCTTAAGTTGATCTCAGCCTCGAAGGCCCTCAGCCTCTTAAGAAGGCTTCTAAAGCGTGGAGGAGTCTCCCATGCACAGTGGATGTTAACTAGAAGATGCAATTATAGGTGTCGTGGCTGTAATGTTTGGGGTGACCAGGAAGAATCCGAATTATCTACAGATGAGGTCTTTAGGGGATTAGATATACTGCGGGATTTAGGAGTTATTGAGATAGTCTTCTCCGGCGGGAATCCTCTCCTTAGAGAGGATATCGGAGAGATCCTAGATTATGCATCAGAGAGATTCATAACCACAGTATATGATAATGGTAGTTTAGCTGTTCATAAAATGGATGCGTTAAGGAATGTTGACTTTGTGGCTATATCTCTCGACACTTTAGATGAGAAGAAGAATGATTATCTCAAGGGCGTTAATGGTGCATGGAAGGCTGCTATGAACGCTGTGGAGAAGTTGAAGGCTGAGGGTATCCCTGTAGGTGTTTCACCTACAATCTCCCAAGTAAACCTTTACGAGATAATTGATTTCACAAAGTACTTTGCAGATAGGAACGTTCCTGTCTGGTACTGCCTATACTGGTATGATTATCCATTTAAGGATGGCATGTTCTCGATAGGTAAGAGGAACAGTGAATATGAGATAATTGATCGGAAGGAACTTGCCAGAGTGTGTACGGCGATAATGGATCTGAAGAGGCAATATGACAACATATACATCACTGATAAGGCTCTCGAAGCGGTTAAGGAGCTAGCCTTAACTGGAAGGAGATTGTGGAGATGTAAGGCCCTCACAGACTTTCTAGTTGTGGATCATAAGGGGAGGGTTGCTGGCTGTCACTCGAGGGAGCCCGTTGCATCAATATTTGAGTTGCCGGCTGTCTGGAGAAGTCGAAGATTTAAAGAGTTGAGACGGAAGTATAGTGAATGCACTAACTGCGCTTATCTGTGCTATATCTTCTATTCTCTCCATGCTGGTCTACTGGGGAGCTTAGGGATAATTAAGGAGCAATGGAGAAATATGAAACATTACGTGGAGAATGTTAGATCCTCATCGATTCCGAATAGAAGGTCTTAGTTTAGACGGTTCCCATTCCTCCCGTATCCATCTCCTAAGATCTGCTCTCTGAGTAGAGAACTAGAAGGATTACTGTTCTATCAGGTAGGTTCGCTGTTAATGCTGTTATATCCTCCAACTTGAGATTTTTGTCTTTAGACCAGCTGTTAAAGTCTGCCTCTAACTTCTCTCCAACTCTGGGCATCAAGCCGTAGGGGCCGAAAACCTTCAATTTCACAGCCATCTACAATCACCTCCCAGCTTTTCAACTAAATCGTAATTGAGTTCCATTTTCAGTTCAAAGTTTATGGCGAGTACGTCCTTTAAATCTTAACTTCAGCAATACCCATATAAATTCCAATATATCCTTTAATCTCAGCTTTGACTTTCCGGCCTTCCTATTCTTGAAGTATATTGGGACTTCAGATATCCTAGCTCCCTCCGTAACTGCATGGTATATCATATCTATCTGGAATGCGTATCCGTCAGCATCTATCTCATCCATTATTGATGATAAAAGATATGTTCTTATGGCTCTGAATCCGCTTGTACAGTCTGAAATGTTAAGTTTGAGGAGGAGACGGGGAAGGCCGTTTCCAATCATACTTATTAATCTCCTTTTCCAGCTCCATCCTTCAATACTGCCGCCGGCAATATATCTTGAACCTATTGCGAGATCGCTTCCATCACTTAAGGCCTTCAGGAGCCTTGGGATGTCGCTTGGGTTATGGGAGAGATCACCGTCCATCTCGACTATTACGTCCGCCTTCAACTTTTCCATTGCATATTTAAATCCATCCTTATATGCTGAGCCGAGTCCACATCGTCTCCGTCTCTCAAGAAGGAAGATCCTTCCCTTATTCTCTCTCATGAACCTTCTAACGATCCCTGAAGTGTCATCTGGACTGTTGTCATCAACTATGAGAATATATAATCTCCATTCTCCAGTAATACTCTCAGAAAGCCTTAAGACTCTAGGTAGGAGCGCTGAGATGTTCTCTCTCTCATTATATGTTGGAATGACGATGCAGCATCTAGAAGGCAAATGGAATCTTCCCCTTTCTTAACGTCTCATCGATTCGAACAGAACCTCCTATACAATAGGATGGATAACAATATTGCGGTTCACATACACATACTAGGAATACTGCATTATCATATCAACTTATATTATGCTATATGCAATATTTAGAGAGTATCTGGAGCTGATGCTGAATGAAGATTATACTTTTAGGCCCTCCTGGAGCTGGGAAGGGAACGTATGCGTCGAGGCTTTCATCGAAATTTAATGTGCCACATATATCCACAGGTGATATCGTCCGTGAAGAAATACGTGCTGCCACCCCACTCGGCCTGAAGATTAAAGAGTACAGTGATAGAGGAGATCTTGTTCCGGACGAGATAATCACTGACTTACTTAAGAGGCGGCTGGAGAAGCCTGACTGTGCTAGAGGCTTCATATTGGATGGTTATCCGAGGACAATAGCACAGGCGGAGATGCTTGATAAGATAGCCGATATAGACTTGGTTATAAACTTGAATGTTCCAGATGACATTATAATTCAGCGTCTATCGAACAGGATGATCTGTAAAGTATGTGGGGCGATCTATAACAGGTTAACATTGAAACCGAAAATAGACAACATATGTGATAAGTGTGGAGGGGAGCTGTATACTAGAGAGGATGATAAAGCAGAGGTTGTGCAGGAGCGGTTGAAGGTTTACAGAAGAAAAACTGAACCTTTAATAGATTATTATAGGAGGAAGGGGATGCTTAGAGAGGTGAGATGTGAAGATCCAATGATAAAGCCTGAAATAATGGTTGAGCGGATAGCCTCTATACTCAGGGATGCAGGGCTGACTTAGCCTTCTCATTTCTGCATGAATTTTTTAGGAGGATTGTTCTTCACCATGTTTCTGAAGCGTTAAAGATTAGAACATCTCTTCCTAATCTTTGATAGGAGCCTCTCTCCCCTTCCTATTGCATCATTGTAGTTCCCATTCCAGATGTTGTCGACGAATCCTTCGTATTCTGTGGATCCAAGAATCTTCATCCTATCCTCGTACGGTTCTCTGGCTAGTATATCCAGTATCTCAACCTGAATCTTTAATGCTCTTATATATTTGGATCTGTTGAGGCTATCTGTCTTCTTCAATAGACGTGGAGCCAATTCTGAGAGTTTATCAACTATATGTTTAACCACTCTCTCCCCCAGTTTCCTGGAAGCGTATCTTCTTGGATCGTCGCCTATCACTCCTTCAAGCGGCTTCTCCAAATCTTTACTTAGTCTCTTCATATCTACGAGATCTGGTCTGAGAGCCCATAGAATCGAAGTCTCCCATTTAGCAGCGTGGTCCCCACGGTAACCAACTTCATAGGCAACCTCATATTCCGGCATAGGCGCAATTATAATGTTGCTTCCATACATGAAGTTGCATGCGGCTCTCTTCAGCCTATATAATTGTTCTATGCCGTAATGGCCTGTTATAGCAATTATAACTTTAAAGCCTACATGTTCCATCTGACTGAAGATTGCATAGAAGAGGTCCTCTATTAGGTTAGGGTTGAATCTTGTGGTCCATGGGTAGGGTACTCCTCCAATCGCCCAGTAAGTTGCCGGTGCAACGACCCCTCCAGTCCTCTTAGCAGCCCGTAAACATATCTCATAAGCTTTTAACGCGTCATTTCCAATGGCTAAATGTAGACTATGCCATTCAAGTGTTCCTAATGGAAGGTATAGTATAGGTTCTTCATCTATGATCCTTTCGATTTCATGTGGTAGGAGCTCTTCAAAACGAATCTTCCCTGTCATAACGATCACCAAAATTTAAATATCTCCTATAAGGCTGTTAATGACTTTCAATAAAATATTTATCTAAATTCTCGCAAGGAGTCCTCATGCGGAAGTGTTGGGATGGTTGTGGTTAGGCTTAAATATGATTTCTCAAGAGGAGATGGGCTGTTCCTGTGTAGAGGAATCTTCGAGTGTCTAAATTGTGGAATAGGGGTGTGGTGGGGGTTTTGATGTATGCGTAAATATGGCCCATGGGGTAATGGGCTCTATGGGATGGGAGAGCCGTGAACCCCCAAAAACCAGCGGATGTGGCTGATATGCGTAAAGCCCCAGCTAAACGCTGGAAACCCATCCGAAAAGATGGGGCAGTTCACTGGCGATGCCGTATCTTCTTCATCAACTTTAAAATGCTCATTAAGAAGTTAAGGTGTATGCTTGATCTCCAAACTAAGCTCTTCACGATAATCCTATGCGGTTCTCTGCTCGGTTTTAGTACGGGTCTCTGGTCTCCCCTCCTCAACGTCTATTTGGCTTCAATAGGGATACCTATAATGTGGATAGGTGTTATAGTGACCGTTCAAGCGGCTATTTCTGGAGTGGTTATGCTTCCATCAGGAACCTTATCGGACATCATAGGTAGAAGAAAGCCGATAATAATATCTCTACTACTAACAAGTCTTATTCTGCTCTCGCTTACGTTGATAAGGGATCCATTTTTGCTTTTGATAATATTCTCTGTTCAGGGTTTGGCTCTAGGCTTGAGATCTCCCATCTTCCCAGCATATATAGCCGATATTGCGAGGAGTAGGGTTATAGGTGCTACCTACGCAGCTTTCTCCTTCTTTAATATACTTGCTATGACTGTTGGAACGGTTGTCGGAGCGTATACCGCTGATATCTACGGCTTCACCTTATGCTTTATAATTGCGTCATCAATCTGTTTCTTGAGCGTTTTTCTCGCCTTCTTCTTCCTTAAAGAGTCAACAGTTACGAGGTTTGAGAATTTCAAGTCGTCTCTGAAGAGGTCCTTTAAGGGATCTGTTCCTGCTTTAACGTTGGTGTTGAAGCGGCGGAGGCTTCTTCTTATGCTCATAGGTGTAACCATCCATCAATTTTTCATCCAGATGATGTTTCCATACTTGGCACTTTATATGCGCAGTTATTTAGGTTATAGCCTAGCCACCGTAGGGTTAATACTTAGCATTAGAAGGATAGGTTTTCTTTTGGGGCAGCTGCCAAGTGGGAAACTGATAGATCGATATGGACCTGAACTTTCACTCTTCATCCATATCTTCCTAACAGCTCCGATGATCCTTCTCTTTCTAATATCTGGAAATGTAATGGCCGTAGCTACTGCAATGATTATCTGGGGACTTGCAGGAGGACTGGATATGCCGAGTAGAAGAGTTATTATCGTAACATCTTCTGATCCCTCCGTTAGGGGAGGAACCCTTGGAGCCGTTCAATCCATCTCTGAAGTGTCAAGTTTAGTAGCGCCTGTTGCCGGAGCTTGGCTCTGGAACTTATTTGATCCACAAGCTCCATTCCAAGCGGCTATTCTAGGGAACATCGCTGCTTCAATCCCTATACTTATCCTCCTGTTTGCTGGGAAGAGTAAACAGTCGCTGCATTTAGGCTAGCTCATATAATCTTCCTTATATGCCTACAGTGAAGCCCTCAGTAACATAATAATCGATTAAAATTTTATCTTGGTATCTCCCTCTTAATTTTAATTGGTGAATGCAAGTTTTGCCTGTTAATATTTCTATTGAGATGTTAGCTGAGAAACCTGTTGTTCTTCCATCATTCACGGGATACATATCTAGAGGTCTCCTTCTCCATATATTGAGAATTGTTGATCCATCGTTGTCGGCGTCGCTTCATGAGGCAGATATCGTTAAACCATATTCTGTAACGCCGTTAAGATTTAGAAGTAAGGGGAAAACCGAGGATGGATATATTCTTGATCCAAGCTTTCCATGTAGAGTTGACTTCAGATTTCTCATTGACGACATAGCGAGGCGTATGCTAGAATACTTCTATAGTAACAGTTCGTTCTTAATATATGATGTGCCCTTCAAGTTTTCTTCGATACATGTTAAATCAGAATGTTACAGTGACCTCTTAGAGAAGGCCGATGAACCCGTAGTTTCTTTACGGCTATCCTTCCTAACACCTACTTATCTCTCTATTATGGGAACAGATTATCATCATATGTTCCCGGATCCGATGAGGGTTTTCCTCCATCTTATACGTCTCTGGAACAACTTTTCAGATTCTAGATGCTTTTCTGAAGGGGAGATTGAGGAGTATCAGCAATGGCTAACTAAAAATGTTGGAGTGTCAATGTATGATTTAAAGACTAGAATCGCCTATATGAGAGAGAAGAAGGCGATAGGCTTTATCGGATGGACAGTTTATGAGATGCGCATTGAGGATGAATGGAACAGGATAACTCGAACATTAGCTATGTATGCCGAATACTCGAATATAGGCGGAAACCGGACTGGAGGGTTCGGGGTGACGAGGGTTAGAAGCATCAAATGATAGGGTCGTCAGTTTGCTTCGGCATATCTATCATCTAGGTAGGAACACTCTTATTGGTTGAATATCTCCTCTATATGACTGGAGTGGGATGCTTCTATGTAATAAATCAATCTATGAGCTTTTTCAGGTTTTTTATGCTTACAGATGCTATTCTCTTTGGTCCTGGAGAGAAATCGAAGACTTCAACTGAGAGAAAACCGTTATAGCCTATGTCCTTCAGAGCTGATATTATCGGTTTATAATCTACATTTCCAAATCCAGGTCCGAGGCCGTTATCGTCATTTATGTGGAAATGGACGAGATGATCTTGGCTTCTTCTAATTATGTCTGGTATGGGTTTCTCTTCGTCGAGCATGCTGTATACGTCTAGATGAAGCCTAAAGTTCGGATGTGATACATCCTCTATTAACCTTATAGCTTCCTCAGCTGTATTGATGAAGTTGGTCAATTTTCTTGATAGGGGTTCTATGGCTATTATGGCGTCATATTCTTCAGCGAATCTACTGCATTTAGAGAAGATTTCAACGGCGTATTCCCAAGCCTTCTCGTATGGGACGTTCTCAAGTATGTTTCTCTGTTTAGGGGAGCCGAAGACTAAGATTCTACCTCCAATATCACTTGTAAAT
>WAQA01000186.1 GCA_015520475.1 Candidatus Bathyarchaeota archaeon
GGTTTGCATGGCCAATATCAAGCGTTAAGCCTAAATCTACCTCTCCAATCTCCTCATAGAAGCGTTTGAAGTCCTCCACAGTCCTCAATATGAAAGGTACAGGTTTAGGAGTGTTCTCAATGGCTATTCTAAGATTCTTCCCTTCAGACTCCTCCAGCAACTCCTTTACTGAGAGAATATTTATCTCCCAGTCCAGTCCAGGATATATGTGGCTTACACCAGTCTTCAATCCAGGATGGAAGACCCATACTGCAGCCCCTAAAGCCTCAGCAAAACCCATAGATCTCTTCATCCTCTTCATTATAATCCTCCTAAAATGCCTGTTTGGAGATGCTATGTTAATGTCGACGAATGGTGCGTGAACTGAAAGTTTTAAACCGTACTCCTCAGCCTTCTCCCTTAAAATCTTGATTCTCCTCTTGTTGAGGGTGTGTAACGCCTCATCTAGAACCTCCACATATTCAACATCAACCCATCCCAGCTGCTTAATCATATACTGGAAGCTCTTTCCTAGGCAGTATAGCATTGAGAGGCCTATCTTAACCTCCGCCAATCCATCCCACTCCTGGATCACCTTGTCTTCGGAGTTAACCATTCAATAAGTTCCCTTGGATTATCACATGAAATCTTCACTTTTATAGGTCCCAACGGCGACTCCCTCTCAGGCTGGGAGAAGGATATGTGACCTACAAAGGCCACCTGCTTGTTCAAATAGAATGTTATCACGTTGTCCCTTAACCCTCTAAACATGACTGTTCTGGCAGCATCTAAGATCTGCTCCCTCCTCAGGAGATCATGGAATCTCTGGAGGGCTGAGAGGCCGCTGCCTCTCCCATAGATAAACACTCTATCACCCTCACTTCTCCTCTCATAATTTAAGTATCCGAAGACCCTGTTAAGCGCCGTCAGAACCTTCTCTGGATCCTCTGTCGGGTTAACTTCAGCCTCCACCTCAACATGTACATTATTCATCTCTTCAACACCTCCTCAAGAATCCTCTCCATCCTCCTCTTCAAATCCTCTCTGGTATCTTCATTAATAACCATGTAATCCGCTGTGGCTATGACCTCTCCAAGCCCAACCTTCAACTCCCTCCTATCCCGTTCAATGAAGGTCTCCCAGTCTCTGGGATCGTCGCTTCTCCCCCTCTTCAGAAGCCTCCTAAACCTTGTTTTAGGAGATGCATGGATGGCTACTAGAACGAAATCTTTAAAGTTCCTTCTAAATTCGGCTACTTCTTCAGGGCTTCTTATCCCATCAACTATCACTATGCATCCCTTGGAACATTTAATCTTCGGTACACATCTCTTGGCAAGCGCGGCGGGTCCCTCCTCAGCCCTTATCCTGAGCATGAGCTCCCCCAGATTCTTCGATGACGGCTTCAGGTTCCTCCTTACAGCCTCAGCCCTCACCTCATCCCCCATAACCACGATAGGGTACCCCCTCAACCTGAAGACTTCTTCGGCTGTTGCCTTCCCAGCGCCCGGCATCCCCGCTATGCCAATAACTATCTTCCTATGCAAGCATGATTCTCGATTATGCCTCATAGAACGTTCATCCCATCAGCAATTATGGATTAACAAGCCGCCCTCAACGTGTCCTCCGAATCATCAACCCTGCCTCCACCATACACTCAACCATTATCGACTATGTCTATGCATATATTCATATGCGGGTAACATGCCACATCTATAATGTCTCTGAGGATTCGAGGACCTCCCTGCATAGGGAACATCCAAGAATACTATGAGGCTTGAGTATTTAACTTTATTCAAATCCCGCGAGAAGATCCCGTCCGTGAGGGTGGGGATGAATTGCGGGTGAACCTTAATACTCTAGCCTCCTAGTAATTTTTGGGATGTTCCCTTGCAGAGAGATGTTCAGGTGACGGTTGTAGGAAGAGTTTTTAAGCCCAACAAGTCGAAGGTCTTAGATTTAAATAGAACCCTCAACGAATACTTCAGACTTGTTAAGTGGTATCTTAGCTTTAACTCCAAGTCTAAGAATCTTCTGCACAAAAGTAACTATGAAGAGGCTAAGAGGCTTTTCAACTTAAATACGGCTTTAATTCAGACAGCGAGGGATAAGGCGGTTGAAGTCTTAAAGAGCTTCGAGGAGAACAGGAAAGAAGACAGCATTCTAAGTCTTAATAGGGTATCCATACGCTTCGATAGGCGATGTTACAGCTTCTCTAAGACAACGAACGTTCTAACGCCATACTGGCTAACCTTAAGCCTAAGCAAGAGAAAAAGAATTAGCCTGCCCATAGTCTTTGGTGAGAGGCAGAAACAAAGGATTGAGGAAGCCCTTAGAGGAGAATGGCGGTTCTCAACTGTTGAGATGGTTAAGAGGAACGGCGTTTGGTACGCCCACTTCGCCCTAACGAAAACCGTTACGCTCATAGATAATCCTGAAACCATAATAGCGATTGATAGAGGCGAAGTTAACCTCGCAGTTGCAGTCGCCATCTCAAGAAGTAAACCTGAAAAACCCATGAAGGGAAGGTTCTGGAGAGGCGAAGAAATCAAACGCATCAGAGGACTATACAACCACATAAGAAGAAAGCTTCAGGAAAAGGGCAGAACCGGAAAAGTTAAGGAGCTTAAGGGTAAGGAGAGACGCAAAGTAAACCAGCAACTCCACATAATAGCAAATGAGATAGTCGCCTACGCGAAGCAGTTCCCTAAACCAGTAATAGTCATGGAAGACCTAAACAGGATACGAAGAAAATTCAAAAAGTCGAAGAGGCTTAACAGAAGGTTCCACAACCTACCATCCAGAAAACTCCAGACAACCATTAAATATAAAGCAAACCTAGAAGGGATCGAAGTAAGATACCTACCTAAGAAAGAGACAGGGAACACTTCAAAGACATGTCATAGATGCGGGTATGTTACCCAGGTAAAAGGGAGAATCTTCAAATGCCCAAACTGTGGAATGGAGTATGATAGGGATTTAAACGCATGCATAAATATAGCCCATAGGGTAACGAGCTCTATGGGATGGGGGAGCCGTGAACCCCCCGAACCAGCAGATGTGACTGGAGGCGTAAAGCCCCAGGCGAACGCTGGAAACCCCATCCGAAAAGGGTGGGGTAGTTCACTCGCGGCTATCTCATGGATAAGCCTGAGGGAATGATGGGATAGTCACTGCAGACTCGTAGAGATCCATAGTCGGATGGAAAACATTTTTATCTTCAGCTTCTATTGAAGAGTTATCAAAAGGCGAAGAGGCGAGATGAGCTCTCCACATATCATATTCTATCCTGACGGGAAGAGAATCGAGTATTCTAGGGGAGGATCACTCTTAGAGGCTGCTAAGTCAGCCGGTGTCGATGTTCAATCATTATGCGGTGGATCCGGTCTCTGCGGTAAATGTAAAGTTATAGTGAGGGAGGGGAACGGTTCTCTCTCACCTATAAATGAGGTAGAGAAACGTTTCCTGTTGGATAGGGAGGTTGAGGAAGGCTTCAGACTGGCATGCCAATCTAGAATCGTAGGCTTGGATAAGATAATAGTTGAGGTTCCCCCTCAGAGCAGAGTTGGACATCAGAGGCTTCTGCTTAGAGGCTTGGAGAGAGAAGTGGAGCTGATGCCTGCGGTGAGAAACGTAACGGTTCATGTTGAGAAGCCATCCTTGGAGGATGCTGGGGGAGATGTAGATCGGCTTCTAGAATCTCTAAAGAGGAAGATCGGCCGGGAAATCAGCATAGACT
>WAQA01000187.1 GCA_015520475.1 Candidatus Bathyarchaeota archaeon
ACCATAGCCAGCAGGAATGCTGATAAGTGAGGTTCCAATCCATGCTGCAAGATACTTCTTAACCTGCCTCACATTAATCATCATCAAAGGCGAAAACAACGCCACTGCAATAAACGCACTAATTATATTGTAGGTCATTATCCCAGGTATTCCAAACTGTGTCAAGACCCATAGGATTATAGATGCTGAGGTAAGGGCTGAGAAAAACCTCTGAGGACTCAGAACCATAAATCTTTCCCCCATATGATAGATCGTCCTTCCGGAAAAATAAGACCCAAGAAAAATGGCCGCCAAGGCGAGAACAAGGTTGAGGAAGTCCCCACTTCCAGCCATATTGAAGACAAACCCTATAGTGTTTGTGCCTAAACTATAGGCGGCATAGATAGACACTGCATAAACCGCTAAACGATTAAAGAGGTTGAGTGTGAGAAGACTAACCCTGAAGAATAGGATGCTGGCTATCCTATGAATAATAAAAGACAGGATTAATGTGGCGAAGGGTGCGGTTATCCAGGCAATAATAACGTTTCCGAGATATGTCCAATCCACATCTAATCCCCAGGCGAGGGATGAACCTGTAAGTGATAGAACAACTATACTGCTCAAGCTTATAGGAACTTCCAATATATTGGATATGAGGAAGATTATGAGGGAGGTTAAAAGTGCGGGAACATATCCCCCCGTCGTCATATACGATGGATTAACCTTCCATCCCTCAAGAATTACGCCAAGGGCCATAGAGACGCCGATTATTGCTATTGCCCTGCCTGTTGACGCTACACCCGAGGCCGTGAATCCTCCTAATAAGAGACCTCCATTATTCCTGCTAAGAAGAAATATGAGGATTGATGATAGAATCAGAAGCTCCAAAACTATTCATACCCCTTAGCAATCATTAGAAGGATTATGTCCGAGGCATCCTCAGCGGAGTCAAGAATGTTATCCAGCATGAGAATAAACTCCTTCATCTGAATTACGTCGATAACCCTATATCTTTCCGACTCCTTTATCAAGAACTTTATCAAGCTGCTCTTTAATTCATCGCCCTTCTCCTCCAAATCCTCAATCCTATGAACGATATCTATAACCCTCTGAATGTTAGAAGTTTTAAGAGTTCTTATCGCCTCTAAAAGACTTGATGAACTATTCGCACATAAATTTATGTAATCCCTCATCTCTCGAAGCGTGAACATTGTATGTAATAGGTCGAATTGAGGCTTTGTCTCGACAAGTATCCTTGTAGCATCTTTTGCCCAATCTGCCATGTTATCTATTTTCTCCACCAGATTAAGAAAGTCTTCCTTGAGGTGGGCAAATAATACTCCACGGACAAGTAATTCGCTTATCTCTCTTCTAATCATGTCGGCTTTTGTCTCAAGCACATTAACTCTCTTGTAGGTCTCCTCAAGACCTAAGAGCCCTCCACTCTCAATAGACTCTAACAATTCTCCTAAACTTGTAACAGTATCATCTACAACTTGAATAAAGTCCTCTATCATCTTGAAGACGAGGTTTTCTTTTCTTCTGGAGAAGAAACTTATTTTCAGCGGCATCTTCCTCGGAGTCTAATATAAATAAAAGGAGGATGTCCAGGCATTCTACTTCGCCTTGGCTTTATAGTATATTACCGCTGCGGCCACGATGGCTACCGCCACTATTATTGCGGCTATGAGGACTATGGGTATTTCAGGAGCCGCTGCCTCCTCCATCGTCTCTTCCATCATGGTCGTAGTTGGCGTCTCGGTTACTACTTCAGGCGGCTTTGCTAATAAGTCTCTTGCTGAGAGGGCTGCTAACCTTGCCTCTGCCAGGCTTCCCTTATCGAATAATTTCATCGCTTCGTTTATCTTTGCCTCTGCGTCGCTTGTATCGACTCCCTCACCTTTCTTGACAGCTATCTCTTCCTGAACCTGGGTTATGAGGCTCCATGTGGATTTAAGTTCATCCCATTTACGGTATATCTCCTTCTCATAGTAGTTGTTTACGTCATCCCATCTTTCGGATGCGAGCTCCAAGTCGTAGTCGAGCACCTTCACCCCCTTTATCTCGTAGAAGTTGTCCACGCCTATTGCATCCTGGGCATGCTTAGCCATCTCTATCTCATCCACGTAGTTGGAGAATCGGAAGTCCTTCATGGCGGGGAAGTAGCCTCCCTCGAGGACGAATTTCTGCCCTTCCTCGGATAGAAGCCACTC
>WAQA01000188.1 GCA_015520475.1 Candidatus Bathyarchaeota archaeon
ATGCCTGAGAAGATATCATATCCAGCTGTCATTGGAGCAATTATCCTCGGCCTTCTCATAGGAGCTGCAATAACCTATGCAGTGGTTCCTAAGGGGGTTCCACAGGAAGAGTATAATGCTCTAAAGAGCGAGAATGATAAGCTAAAGAGCCAAGTTACAAGTCTCTCACAGCAGCTCCAGTCTCTCCAGAACAAGGTGATAAAGCTATCTGCATGGAGCGCTGGCTCTCCAGTAGACTACTATAGAGCCAAAAACTTAGAGAGAGCTGCGAAGATTCTTGAGACCCTCCTCAGAGTCTCAGGTATAAACGTGACTATAAAGATAGACTCATATTATGAGCATGTATCCGACTGGGGTGCTTGGAAGAGCAAGTTTGTCGCTGCATATGAGGCCGGTGAGGCTCCAGACATAATCTCTGGAATCAGCATGGTTGAAGCGGCTGAAGCCGGCTGGATTATACCGTTAGATCAATACGTAAGCAAATATGCTGATCTCCTCGCTGACATACCGAGCCATCTATGGGATGCATGCAAATATAAAGGTAAGATATGGGCTGTTCCACAGGACGTTGCCAGCCAAGTATTCTATTTCAGAAAGGATGTTCTAAGGGAGCTCGGATGGAGCGAGGATCAGATAAATGCTCTTCCATCAAAGATAATGAGCGGCGAGGTTACATGGGATGACCTTGCATCCATCGCCAAGGAGGCGATGGACAAGGGCCTTGTGAGGTGGGGCTTCTACCATAGGCCAAACTGGGGTACAAGCCTTGAGATACCCTACTACTTAGCTGGCGGCGACTTCTATGACCTGAAGACAGGGAAGCTCGTCTTAGATAGAAGCGCGCTAAAGGCTATGTATTCACTCTTCTACAAGCTCGCGCAGGAGTATAAGGTTCTGCCTACTACGATGATAGGTACAAGCTGGAGAGAGATACATGTCGGTTTCGTGAATGGCAGGGTTCTCTTCTGGCTCGGTGGAAGCTGGCACTGGGGTGAATGGCAGAAGGTAGCGTACCATGAGAAGCTCGGAAAACTACCGGAGTCATATGAATGGAAGAACATAGGCTTCGCGCCATACCCAGCATTAACGAAGGGTGGGAAACCACTGGTCACCGTAGGCCCCTGGAAGTACTACGTTACAAGCTCATCAAAGTATCCTGAGATAGCCTTCCTACTATGCTTCCTTGCTACGTCACCGCCATATGACACTGATCACGCCATAACAAGCAGCCACTTACCAGTAAGGTACTCAACCGTAAGCTATCCACCATTCGTTGAGAAGGGAGGCTTCCTCTACAAGGTAAGCACATTCGCTTCAAAGTATGGAGTGAGCAAGCCTATACTACATCCGCAGTGGGGTACTCTCAGAGATATCCTGCTGGAGTATCTAGTGAAGGTTGAGAAGGGACAGGTAACACCTGACCAGGCCGTGCAGAGTATTATAAACGCTGCTAAATCAGAGCTTGGAGATCAAGTGATTATAAGAGAATAAAGAGCTGAAGCGCGGTATTAAGATGCCGAGCCCCCTCCTCTCCCCCTCTTTTTTCGAGAAAATTATTAAAAGAGTTAAGGGGTTCAATTTTGCTGTTCCATTACGTATTATACGGAGAATGCTCCCATACATATTTATCTTTCCATTCTTCGGTTATATAACGCTCACATGGATAGGGCCAGTTGCAATAACAATAATCCTCTCCTTCACCAAAACTCAATGGACAATAACCAGGATGTATTTTTCTGGTCTTGATAATTACTTCAGAATCTTCTCACGTGACATATTCGTCTTCGGCGCCCTTAAAGTAACCGCTTTATATGTCTCCTCAGTTCTGGTGATAAACGCTTTCTTCAGCCTGTTACTTGCGATACTAGTAACATACTTCGTTAAGGATGAGAGGATTGCATCAGCCATTAGGCTGGTGTGGCTTATACCCAGAATAACTCCAGCCGTAATCTATGCATTGCTGTGGCGTTGGTTTATAGATCCGCAGATAGGTCTTCTAAATAAGATACTTGGCCTATTCAGTCTGCCGACGCCTAACGATTGGCTTCTAACAACACCGTACTCTAGGATATTAATGATAGTTGTTAATGGATATGTTGGAGCATCCTTCGGGATGATAATCTATTCCGCGGCTATAACCTCTATACCTCGAGACCTTTTCTATGCAGCGTCGATCGACGGGGCATCTGACCTCAAAGTTATCAGGCATATAATTGTTCCGCTCTTAAAGTGGCCAATATTCTTTGTAACCGTCTGGCAGACTCTAAGTTTACTCTCATCTTATGAGCAGATCCTGGCTCTGTGGGCTGGTGGAGCTGGAGTTGCTAGGGCCGCTGGGGTGGAGGTGTGGGCGCTCTATGCATATTCAAAGGCTTTCTACTCTGCTGAGTACGGTTACGGTGCAGCCTTATCAGTCTTCCTTGTGATAATAGGATTGGTTTTCATCGTGATCTTCTTCAAAGTATTTGGGTTTGAGAGGATGATGCAGCCTTCAAAGGTGGAGGTATAGATGTATGGATAAGAGCATAGACTACAAATCTAAGATCAGAAGGGCGCGTATATGTAGGTGGATAACGATTATCCTAGTCTACTCCATCCTCCTGATACCCTTAACTCCTATATTGTTGATGGTTACTTGGCTGGTGGCGCAAAGCATCAGTAAAGGCCCTACAATGGGGGTGATACCGAACGGCTTCACCCTTGAAAACTTCAAGTTTCTCTGGGCGCCCATCCAATTCGGATTGTCTCGTTATCCAAGCATATGGCCTCTAGTAATGAATTCTCTTATCCTCGCGTTCGGTACAACAGCCTTTGAGATACCAGTAGCAGCCCTCGCCGGCTATGTACTCTCAAGGATGGAATTCAAAGGTAGAATGGCGACCATGAAGTTGATAGTTGCTCTCCATGCATTTCCAGGGGTGATCCTCCTAATAGCGCTCTTCTACATCTTGAATAGGATGGGACTTTACGGTAAAGGCCTATTAACACTTGTAGGTGTAGCCTTGATAAAGGCCGGGTTAGGTGTGCCTATGGACACATGGATCCTGAAGGGTTTCTTTGATGGTATACCTTGGGACCTTGAATGGGCTGCTATGGTTGACGGTTCATCGAGGTTCCAAGCGTGGAGGAAGGTGCTTCTGCCAATAGCGGCTCCTGGAATATCAGCTGTTGCATTATTCTCATTTATGGGTGGATGGGGAGAATTCCTAATAGCCTACACCTACATTAAAAGGAAGGAGTTCTATCCGATATCTGTATTCCTCTACAGCGTAATCGGAGAATTCGTTTATGTTGATTGGGGATTACTGGCTGCTGTTGCATTATTCTATATGATACCCGTCCTAGTATTCTATGCGTTAGCGCAGAAGACCCTGCTGAAGCTGCAGCTAGTCGGCGCTGTAAAAGGCTAACCAAATCTAAGTATCTAACTGTGCCAGTAGTGTTTTATAGAAGGTTACGCCCAGACGTGGCCTTCATCATTAAAGTTTAGAGGTTCCTCCAGAGTATAGGATAGGAATGTTTCCATCCGCAGTTATGAAGAAGTGAAATGTTGTTTGCAGCAATTACAACTTTTAATCCCACTCTTCAATCTGGATGGTCCACTGCACACTCTTCGAGTAAACTTTAAGATAATATCTTCCAGGGGGGAGGCTTGGATGCGAATCCAATTCTACCTTCTCCTCTCCACTTGGATACGTAAACTTTACAGCCGACGTTAAGAAGACGGGAGTTTCATCATATCCTTCCCTATATACTTCGATCTTTAAACTCCAGAATGGACTCCAATTCTTGAAGTATATGATCTTTATGTCCCAATACCTCTTTCTTATGGTGAATGTCCCGGTCACCGTTACGCCTTCAGATCCACTGAAGATAGCTACGATCGGAGCTTGAATTAGAATGTAAAGTGTCAGTAGATACGTGGATACGGCTAGTGCAGCCATGATTAGAAATCTCAGGGTTCTGTCCATCCATCCCCCTATCTAACTTATATGGAGAAGCCTAAAAATGTATCTGGGATCCCCATTTATGTGTCTCTCTAATCTTTAAGACTGAAAAGTCTCTTCTAGAAGGTATTGGGTAGGCTTTAACCTTCTTGTTCTCCGCTGCCATACTGAGGAATGATACATAAGACAAATGAATTATTTTAGATGTATTGTTAATAGATCTCTTGCTTCAGCTAAGAACTTATTTAGTATCTTCTCTGCCTTTAATGGTGTAGGAGTTAATGGATCAATAATCATAGACTCCAGTATCAGGTTTCTATCTTCTTCCAATATGCCCTGCGCCATCAAATCAAACCTTTTGAGGTGGAGGTTTAGGATTGCTATAATAGATTCTGATAGTCCCTCAATCTTCAACCCTTTAATTCCATCTCTATTAACTGTTGCTGGAACTTCAACTACGCCTCCTTTAGGTACACCTTCAATGTATGACTCGTTAGGTATGTTCACAGCAAGCAGACTTCTGCGCTTATTATTAATTATAGAGGATATTATGTCGGCTGCTTCTTCATGTGCAGGTTTAACTTTCACTTCTTCCTCTCCAGCAGCTGCCCTCTTCATTTTTATCCATCGTTCCTTCTCGTTATCAATAACTTTCTGGGAGAGTGTTTTCTTTTCATAGTCTATGTACCAGCTCACTTCCCTCAGTCTATTCCCTACCTCTTGATCCCTAAACCATGAGTACATGTAATGGAAGAACTCTGCTGTATGTCTGTCGCTGAGGGTTGGAGGATGCTTATATGTCATAAGGAGCTCTCTACCGGCCATGTATGGATGAGCCTTTATTATATTCCATCTCTCCCCCTTTATGACGGCCTCTTTGAGGCGTTGAAGTATATCCTCTTCTCCATACTTCAGTGATGTAACCCATGTTAAATGGTTTATTCCACCAGCTGACGGAGTTATCTTCTTAATCTCTAAATCTAAAAGTTTAGATGCTAATCTTCTAATGTCATGTATGCCATGGCATAAACCGACAACTTTCACCTTTGTTCCCTTAAGAATTGCTGTGCAGATGGCGGTCATTGGATTAGTAAAGTTTATTATTAAGGCGTCTGGGGAGACGTCCTCGAGGGTCCTAGCTACGTCAAGAACTGCTGGGATTTCGAAGAGTCCTTTAAGGGCGCTGCTAGGCCCAACCGTGTCGCCGACAACCTGGATTATCCCCTCTCTAAGGGGTATCTCTAGGAAGAGTTTTAAGGCGTTTATGCCTCCGGATCTGATTGTTACGATGACAAAGTCTGATCCTTCGAGGGCCTCGACCTTATCTGTTGTTGCTTTAACCTTAAGGTTTACACTGGTCCTCTCTACATGTCTCTTCACAAGTTTCTCCATAACCTCCAATCTTTCCTTGTTTATGTCGTAGAGGACGAGCTCGTTACCCCATAAGTCATCTAATCTGTAGAAGTCTCCGATCAATCCTAATGTAAAGTGGCTTCCAGCTCCAACTATCGTTATCTTCGCCATAACATTCTCCCCAACTTTTCAGTGCATAAAGTATTGAGGAGCAATATAAATGTACGTGTCGGTTCTCTATAGATTATATGTCTAGTTTAGTTGTGGGAGGACCTAATAATTGTCGATTATGCCCGGTTGGACTCCGAGAGATGGTGACATCCTAACTACGAGGGATGGCTTCATATTTTATGTTTTCGGATATGATCATCCGGCTGGAAGGGTTTTCTCATACCTCAAATATATCCCTTCAGATTATCGGGATCTCTTCAAGATCCGCTATCTTGGGAGGAGCTGGAAGTTCGATGAGAAGAATCTTCTGAGGGCTGAGAAACTATACACGGTTGATAACTATAGGATGATCATAAAGGTTCTCCGTGAAAACTTTCCAAGATACATATACTTCTCCCCGTTCCATGGAAAGGAGCTGATAAGTGTACCATTAACTTCTATAAGTAAGGTTTACGAGCCTAGGCTCTGTCTTAAATCGCTTATAAGCGCCAAATGGAGAGATGATCTTCAAAATGACGCATTAGATCTCATCTCTCTTTTATCATCAGAATCGAATGTGCAGCTTGAAGACTTCGGTCTTCATGGATCTATAGCCTTAAACATGCATACGTCTATGTCGGATATAGATGTAACCGTCTATGGCTCTAAAAACTTTCGAAGGGTTGAGGCGGCTATCCGTAAACTTGTTGATGAGGGTGAATTGAGCTATATCTTCAAGAATAGGATAGATGAGAGGAGGAGGCATAGGGGACGATATAAAGATAGAAACTTCAATTATAATGCAGTCCGAAAATTTGAGGAGATTGATAACGAGTATGGAAGATTCATCTATAAACCGTTAGGTCATGTCATTCTCCAATGTAGAGTCGTCGATGATAGCGAGGCTATGTTTAGACCAGCCATCTATAGGATAGACTATCCTAAACAGTTAGGAGGATCCAAGATATTAGATGGGAAGGAGCCGATCAAGATAGTTTCGATGATAGGATGCTATAGAAATGTTGCTAGGAGAGGAGAGCAGATAATAGTTTCCGGAATACTTGAGGAGGCTGAGCACGTTGATACCGGACGGATCCATCATCAAGTGGTCGTTGGATCCGGCGTTAGAGGAGATGAATATATACATTTATTGGATAATTAACGTTTAAAGGCGTTGAGTATGCTCAGAGATAGAGATGCTATCCTAACAAGTGAAAATATAATATTTAGGGTCTACGGCTACTTCCATCCTCCAGAAGGATACGTATGCGATGTTGAGTATGCCCCCTCTAAAATTTACAAGTCCAATGATCCGAGGGCGATCCGCCGCGTAAACTCAGAAGTCTACTATAAATTTTATGCTGATGAAGGATTAAGATTCATTCTAGAGAACTATCCTAAATACACAATTCAGTATAGGCCGTTAGGGAGGCGGCTTGTAGGTGTTCCTGAAGACCAGATACGATCCATTCGTAGACCAAATGATAAACTGCAAGAGCTCCTTTTGTCTCCTCCCACAGATGAACTGTTGGTTGCGCTTCATGAACTGATTGATATGGTTCTCAGTAGGTCAAATCTATCGAGTGAATGTCTCGGAGTCTTCGGCTCCATCCTACACGGATTCTATCATCCGAAACTTTCAGATATAGACTTAACAGTTTATGGTAGGAGAAGAATGGAGGATCTCAGAAAGATTTTAAAGGAGTTTTATATGGAGAGAGACTCCCCATTGCGTAACGAGTTTGAAGATGAGAGTTCTATAATTGGCAAGCGTTGGCGCTTCTTAAACTATGGGTTGAAAGAGTATCTGTGGCATCAACGTCGTAAATTAATATATGCAGTTTTCAAGGGCGGAGCTGATGAGAGAGCCATAAAGGTTGAATTTGAACCTGTAAGAGAATGGGATGAAATATATAATGAATATGATCCTAGAATGAGAATTGTTAATTGTGGATGGATCCGGGCTGTAGCGAGAATAACAGATTCTACGGATTCTCCATTTATCCCATCAATCTATATGATTGAACCGTTAAAGATAATTGATGGACCTAAAGTTGACGATATCAAACGTATAATCTCATATGTTGAAGAGTTCAGGATGCAGGCTTTTGATGACGAAATAGTCTACGTTGAGGGAAACCTCGAGTATGTTGAGGCTAAGAAGAGCTTTTATCAGATTACGCTTACCTACAGACCTAGATATTACCATCAAGTCTTGAAGGTGCTACGTAGTCAGTAATATCCAATTATACTTCAGATTGATCCTTCTTCAGTCCCATCTCATCCATGAAGATGTCATGTAAAATCTTCTTTTCAAGGTTCAGCTTCTCCGATAACTCAATGATCCATCTTACATATGATCTGAAGGCGTTGCAGACTATCTCCACCTTCTCTTCTCTAGAAAGTTTCTCTTCTTCAGCTATTAGCAGGGCGAACCATTTCCCTAGATCCGACAGAAGATAAAACTTTATCCATATTGTTCTTCCGTCCTTCTCTGTCTTCTCTAGATCCTCAATTAAGATTCCCAGCTCAGTAAGTTCCTTCAGATGCTCAATTATCGTTTTATTTGAGTATCCAAGATTCTTTATGAGGTCCCTTTGATAAATCTTCTTTGAGATGCCCTGATTAATGGAGAATTTAAGGATGTCTACTGGAACCTTAGATCGGAAGATTGCCCTTAGAACCTTCTGCTTCTTCTCTTTGGGTAGGAAAATTATGTAGGGATAGGACCTCAACTCCATAATATCTGCCGCCATAAACAAGTTATTATCTAAATAAGATAAAACGCTTTTCTGGCATGTCTGGTGAACGCTTAATCTTGATGCTAAACGTTCTAGACAAGTTCATGCCATACTTTCAGCCGCTTCTATGCCTGTATTCTTGTTGGTGGTGAGGTTGGGCTTAAATTGAGGGTCCCCTCTTCTATATGATGGGATTCCAATATATTTGATAGCGTGGAACAATTAATATGCAAAATGTTTGAAGAGTAAAATGTCAAGATAATTGCAAGTCTCGTTGAGATGATAGATGATGAAGTCTGATGATATAATTGCTCATATAAGATATTCCGGTCAGCTCGCTGCTGTATTAGAGGTGAGCGGCTGGCCTAAACCTGGAAATGTTCATAGAACAAGAAATCACCACGGCTCTCGCTATGAACATTTCTTGGCAGGTTCAATAGCTCTGGGAAGATCGCTGGAGATGTCTGCAATCAAAGGCTTAGAGGTTGCTGAGGGAAGAATAGAAGCTTCAGATATCGGTATTGGACGGATAATAAAGAGAGCGGTCTCCGATATGATACATTCACATAATGGAGGGAACACTCACTTAGGAGTCTCTATACTCTTCGCTCCGTTAGCCTCAGCCGCCGCTGAAGTGTATGCTGAAAGAGAAGCGATAACCCCGCCTCAACTGCAGAACGCAATTAAAGAAATTGTGAAGTCTACAACTCCAGTCGACGCTGTAAACCTATATGAGGCTATAGTTATGGCTAGTTCTCCATTGGAGATGGGAAGGGCCTATGGAAAGAGGGCTCCGGATCTCTACGATCCAAAAGCTAAAGAGAAGATACTGGAGGACAACATTACATTATTTGATGTTATGGTTGAATCCTCATCCTATGATGTTCTAGCCAGAGAATTCGTTACAGGTCTGAATATTTCATTCAGTATAGGCTATAAGGAGCTCCTCGAAGTCTTTAATCGAACGTCTGACATTAACATTGCAACCGTACATGCCTTCCTAAAAATACTTTCAGAATTTCCGGATACGTTTATCGCTAGAAAAATCGGGTTGAGAAAGGTAGATAATGTTGAGGACGCTGTGAACGTAGGAATAAAGGAGACGATGTGGATTTCGGAGACTGCTAAGAGAATACTTGATCTTGGAGGATTAACAAGTGATGAGGGGAGAGCTTTGATATGGAAGCTCGATGAGGATCTGCATCGTTTAGGTGAAGAGTACAATCCGGGAACAACAGCTGATCTAACAGCTGCTTCTCTGATGATAGCGTTATTATGCGGATTAAAATTTTAGTGGTTTAGGATGAAACGTCTAAGGGCGCGTGAAGGAGACTTCATAGAATCAATTGATGGATTAATCTTTGATGTAAAGGGGCTAGTCCATCCGCCTGACAAGATTATAGCGTATCTCCGATACATAGAGGATTCTAAGGGCACTAGGAGGCGAGGGGGAAGAATATACAGGAGAATCTATCCTCTAAAAATTAGAGAGGAGCTGCTTAAAGTAGGATATCCTCAATACCTATTCTATGATCCCGTGTTTGATGAACATTTACAGGGAGTTCCAAAGGACAGAATCAAAAGAATATATGAACCTCCTGAGAAGACAGCGTCACTTCTAGACGGGGAGAGCTTAGATCCCGTTGAAGAGAGAGCTCTAGGCCTTATCCATACCATCCATGATGCATCAGGGGTGAACTTCGATAAGATAGGTGTGTCAGGGTCGCTGCTTGTTGATCTACAAACCGAATCCTCAGATCTGGATATGATAATCTATGGAAGAGAGAATTGCTTTGCAGTTTATGAAGCGTTAAAAATGCTTATGCGGGGTGGGGGCTGTAGGGGATTAATAGAGCAGTACACCCTCAAAGATTTGAAGAGACTCTATAAGTTTCGATCTGGAGATATGTCAACTCCACTTATGGATTTCCTTAAAGTTGAAAGAAGAAGGTTTATGCAGGGTAAATTCATGGGAAGAGATTTCTTCATAAGGTTTATTCTAGATTGGGATGAGGTGGATGAAGAGTATGGAGACCGTAGATACGTCTCGTCCGGTTATGCCAGGATCAAGGCAAAGGTGGAGGATGCTTCACAATCAATATTCACACCATGCAGATACTCATTATCCAATGTAAGGATTCTTAGTGGAAGAAGGATTCAGCCTCTGAAAGAGGTAGTCTCCTTTAGAGGCAGGTTCTGTGAGCAAGCCAGAAATGGAGAATTAATTGTTGCGCAGGGAAAGGTTGAGCAGGTTATAGAGAAGGATGGAACCAGATATTATAGGCTTCTATTAGGCGGTAAACCTTCGGACTTCATGATTAATATGTCCCTCCGTTGACTTTGAGGCTACCGCCTGCTACCAAAATTTTGATGTTTCCATCCAAGGGAGCGAAGCGACAATGGCAGCTTAAATATTACCGTGGTGGAGATCCATGGAAGACTATATTAAGTAACTGCTTCTCCTCGGCAAGAAATACTTGTCGGAGATGACGGTAAGAGAGTATTAAAGCAGGGGTTTAATGTAATCTTTTCCCATAGCCTCTTTTGAGCCTATGAGGACGCGGTGATACTCGACATCAGATATCCTGTCAATGACTCTCTCAAGTTTTCCATAGGCTTCTACTCTATCGCCTCTGTCAGCTATGCCTCCATAGAATGTCTCATAAGAAGTTATCTCTGTTAAGTCATTAACCGTCTTTCCCTCAATAACCTTAACGTCCTCGACCTTATATACTGAGGGGAGAAATTCTGCTTCTGTCGCGTCATTAACTGTTGCATATAACTTGATCATTCCCTCATACTTGAAGATTCTGTCACCATACTCTTCATGTACTTCATCTTCAATCTTCACCGGATATATCGAGAACATGGTTCCATGATAGGTTCCTCTATTCCATTTCCTTTTAAGAATCTCAGCTGCCTCTCTATACGTTAAAGGATACATCTCTGTCTTCTCGATGCACCATCTTTCAGCTGCTTCTTTGCTGATCCTCCTAATAGGAGATCCATCCTCATCATACATCTGAGTAATCCTCTCTTTTACATTTAAACTGTTCTTCATTCCGTACACTACTAGGTCTATGTCTGAGAAGTCTCTGTGAATGTTTAGGAGGATTGATCCGGTTACGCCTAAGCATTCTATTGGAACTCCGCTCTCATCAGATATTAAAGTGGCTAAATCAACTGTTTTCTTCTGTAGATTATCAAGATTCTTACTCTCTATTAACTGTGAAAGCTTAACTTCTGGTTTATGATGGATCCTGATCTTATCTAAGGGTACGGCTGACATCCTTATTCCCAGAACCTCTGAGTCAAAGAGGTAATCTCTGTACTGCTCAAGAATCTTCAATGTGGATACTAAGTCGGGCATGATGTAATGTTGCATAATCCTCTTAAACTTCTTTCCTTTCCTTCCCCACTTTCCAGTTTCATCTGGAATATACTTCAGATAAGAGATTATTCGGCTCCGAGGATGTACTGGGCCTATCACGCAGAATAGAAATCCCTCGGTGGTTTCCAGGTAGTCTCTATCTCTATATCCACGTCCCTTCTCCATCCTAGCCATCTCAAGATTAGAAAGAAACTATCAGCAAGATTTAATTCTGTCGGAGGCCAGTTCAAACAGCATCCTAAATTAGATGTTGCTGTTAGAATGCTCTCGGCGGGAAGACTTATTAACTGGATTGAGCATTTAGTACTGTCTTCGCTACTGGAAGTGTAGAGGGTTGTCTGAAGAGAATGAACCTAAAAAGTTGTTAAAGGTTGAAGAGTTAACTACGAATTCTAGGGGTGTAAACTTAATCGTTAAGGTTGTCTCTAAAAGCGAGGTTAGAGAGGTAATCTCTAGACGGGATAATACTAGACATAGAGTTGTGGATGCTCTTGTTGGAGACGAGACCGGCAGCATATATCTAAGCTTATGGGATGAAAAGATAGATGATGTTGAAGTAGGGGATACTCTAAGAGTTGATAACGGCTACGTCAGTCTCCTCAGGGGATCAATGCGTCTGAACACGGGTAGATATGGCAGTCTCGAAGCGATCGACGAATCTCCAATAGTAGAAGTCAATACTGAAAATAATCTCTCAAAGAAGATATACAGGCAAGAGAGATCCTTCTCTTATGGAAGAAGGTTTACATATAGTAGTAGACGAGGCGGGAGAAGGCCTAGGAGAAGATATTAGATCCCCTAGACGTCTTGAGTTTTCCTATTATAATAAGACAAGCCAAAGGGTCTACGTAACTCCAGCTCCAACACGCTACTCTATAATCTAACTTTACATTATCTCAGCATTTTCCTAGCAGCTATGTTCTTCTTCATTTTTTATGTTAGACCTCTTGAGATACGTAGGGCCTTCAATATCATTTTGCATCCGTCATACGTTACTTTGTTCCTCCACATAACGTCTTCTCTTGATGGATCTATTATGAATCCTTTGTATAAGCCTGAGGGGTTCAGAATATAGAAGGTTTGGATGACGAATAGGAGGAGGTTTAAGTCTCTGCTTGAAAGGGTTCTTTCTAATGTTCTGCTTTGTTCCTCTGTTAATTGTACTCTCTTCCTTAAAGACTCCATGATTTCATCTTTATCTTCATCCATAACATCTAGCAGATCCTTTAATGTTATGCCTTGTTCTTTGAGGTAGTCCTTAAGCACCCTTCTAAGTTCGATGTATCCTTTGATAGGCGTCATGTATGTCACCATGTCTCCAGCATTTTCTTCTTTAGGATCCCATTGGATGTGGGAGTTTACATTCACCCTTAATTTTTTAAGGGGCGCCTTTAACTTGAAGATTAAATAGGAACGGTTCTATTCTATAAATAATATTCCCCTGTGACTCTTTAAAGTGCTGCGGAGATTATGGATGAATATGTTCGCTGGCAAGATCATCTTCATGGTCACCTGCAACATTAACAAGTTTAATGAGGCGCGGAGTATACTGCGAGAATATAATATCTCTGTTGCTATGCTCAAGCTGAAGATTAACGAGTTACAGGATGACAGTATAGAGAATATAGCTAGGGCTAGGGCGGCTGAAGCCCTTAGTAAGGTTAATCTTCCATTAATAGTTGAGGATGCAGGTCTATTTATAGATGCTCTGAATGGTTTTCCAGGACCATACTCCTCATATGTCTATCGAACTATAGGTGTTGAGGGAATTCTCAGGCTTATGGATGGATGTGATAATCGGAAGGCGGAGTTCCGTTCAGCAGTTGTTTTCTCATCTCCTAATGGAGATATGAAGTGTTTCATGGGTATATCAAAGGGGACGATCTCTGAGGAGGTTAGGGGAGAGTCAGGGTTCGGTTTTGATCCGATATTTAAACCTGAGGGTGGAGGAGGTAGAACATTCGGTGAGATGTCAATAACCGAGAAGAGTCTGTATTCTCATAGGGCTAAAGCGTTGAAGCGTTTCGCCGAATACTATAAATCTTTGAAGCGAAGCTTTTAAATAATCGTGAGATACCGCTTCATAGAGACTTTAAATCTTATCTGGAGGAGTTGGATTGCCAAAGAAGGAGAAGGGACGTTCACATTCAACGAGGCCAGTGGGTAAGCGGCCTCCTTCATGGTGTAAATATCAGCCTGAAGAGATAGAGGCGTTAGTTGTTAGACTTGCAAAGGAAGGTAACAGTCCAAGTAAGATAGGGGTTCTTCTGCGTGATCAATATGGTATTCCTCTGGTGAAACCTATAGTTGGCAAGAGTATTGTTGAGATATTGAGGGAGAACGGCTTAGCCCCTTCAATCCCTGAGGATCTGGAGAATCTATTGAGGAAATCCGCTAGGGTTAGAGCTCACTTAGAAAGGAATAGAGGCGACAAATATAACAAGAGAGCGCTTCAGATAATCGAGTCTAAGATTAGGAGATTAGCTGGATACTATATTGAGAAGGGAGTGTTACCGAAGGACTGGAAGTACACTGAAGCCGTCTTTTCATATTCTTAATTGGGAGCATATCATGCGAGATCTAAGGGATAACGAAGACTCATTTATTAAAGCCGCTTCTGAAGCGGCGGATCTCATCCTAGAACATGTGGATAAGGGTGAATATTTCTATGTAGAGTCCCATCTAGACGCTGATGGAATAACTGCGGCAAGTATAATCGGCATGTCACTTCATCGGCTTGGAGCATCATTCAGGATACGTATCGAACGGTGGTTCGATGAAAAAATATCTGAGGAGCTAGCGTCTGAGGCTGATGGCTTAATAATCCTGACGGATATGGGAAGCGGATATCTTGATCTCTTAACAGAAAAACTTTCTGAGAAGAGAATATTAATTCTTGATCACCATCAGCCAGTTAGGATGGTGTGGCCTGAAAACTTTCTTCATGTGAACCCTCACATATATGGCATTGATGGTGCAAAGGATATAAGCGCCGCTGGAGTTTCATATTTAGTCTCTAAATGCATAGATGATGATAACGTTGATCTGGCTCATCTGGCTGTTGTAGGCGCCCTCGGGGACATGCAGGATAAGTATGAGAAGCATAGCCTCGGCGGTTTAAATAGCGTTGCTGTTGAAGATGCTGTTAAATCTGGATATTTGACCGTTGATACTGATATGCTCTTATTTGGAAGGGAAACCCGTCCAATCCATAAGGCCCTAGCCTATAATATGAATCCCTTTATACCTGGTATAAGTGGAAGGGAGGATGAGGCTTTAGCGCTTCTCTCAGAGGTTGGCATTAAGGTTAAGGAGAGGGAGAGGTGGAGGGCGCTACGTGACCTTACACATGACGAGAAGAAACGTCTCTTCTCGGCGATAGCTAATCATCTCTCATCTAAGGGTTATCAGGGCGACGTTATCATGGAGATGATTGGAACAGTTTATACGCTGAAGATGGAGGAGCCTTGGACCCCTCTTAGAGACGCTAGGGAATTCGCCCTTCTTCTGAACGCTACTGGACGTATAGGTAAGCCTGGCTTAGGAGTAGCTGTCTGTATGGGGGATCGTGGAGTACTGCTTGAGAAGGCAAATTCAGCCCTAGAAGAGTATAAACGTAATATAGTGAAGTATATTAGCTGGTTAGATGAGAATCCTGAGTTGATTGAAGAGTTAGACTCCATATATGTTGTTCATGGAGGTAACTCGATAGATGAACGGATGATAAGTGCAATCTCAACAATACTGTCGACAAGCCTGAAGGATAAGAGTAAACCTGTAGTCGCATATTCCTCCATTCCCGAAGAGAACGTTATAAAAGTATCTGCAAGGGCAAATGATCACCTTGTAAGTTTAGGTCTGAACCTTGGAGAGATAATTAAGGTGGCTTCTGAAAGGAGTTCTGGCGTTGGCGGCGGCCACAACATAGCGGCTGGAGCGCAGATCCCCTATGAAAAGAAGGATCTATTCATAAATCTTGTAAATAACCTTGTTAAGGAGAGGATTGGTGGAAAATTGGATGATGAAGGCTAAGATAATCTTGACCTATGATGATGAATCTAAGGCTGAGGCTGTTAAGGAAGCAGTCTCCCCAGATAATGTTGAAGCTCCACCTTATATCTCCATTGAGACGATTAGATCCAACACGCAGGTTATCACTTATATAGAATGTAGCGGGAAACTGAAGAGTTTCATTTCAACGATTGATGATCTCCTAAGCTGCGTTTCTGTTGCTGAGAAGACCTTTTCAGTTATAGATGAAATGAAGTGAATCTACGTAGAACCTTAAAGTAGCGTTCTAGTAGGATTTTATCCTTATCTTTCTGGTTTGGGGGGTATGCGATCCATCGAAAAGTTCGAGTATATCTTCTATTCTAAGACGAGCCGACTACACGTATCATGTTGCGAATTAAGTTTTCCTACTTCCCTTCTATTGATCTAACCGTTGATACGGTGTCATCTATCAGCATTATCCACCATAGATAAGAGTTTATTGAGGCTCTTAAGGCAGTTATATCTTTTGCGGTGAAGTAGAGGATTATCTCATCTTCCTCTTTTCTCACCTTGACTGTTGAACGTCTGGTTGGTGAGGATTCCGTCTCCGGCTTCAAAGCTTCCAGAACGGTTTCGGCCCGTCTCTCAGAAGGGAATCTTATCTGTATTATAGCTTCAGCCTTCACTGGAGATCCCATACCATATGAGATATTTTTATGCGGGGTCCAATCTCAACTTTTTGGTAAAATGATAAGCTCAAC
>WAQA01000189.1 GCA_015520475.1 Candidatus Bathyarchaeota archaeon
GGTCTATACAGTCCTCGACACAGTTTGAATATTCAGATCTACCCTTCCAACAGTGATAGCAGTTCGGAAATTCAACCTGGATCAATCCTGGATCCTGATATCCAATCCATGACTTCAACTTTTCGATTCCACCAGCCATCTGCGCCCCCATAGTCCTACCGTGAAATGCCCCCTTAAATGATATGATAACCCTCTTCTCAGGACCAGCCGTCTCCATTCCATATCTCCTAGCATTCTTTATAGCAGCCTCCACAGTCTCTGAACCGGTAGTTAACAGGAAGACCCTATCAATGTTCTCAGGGGTTATCTCAACCAGCCTCTTAACGAGCTCCAACCGTTTCTGATATGGAAAACAATAGGCGAAATGGAACTTCTCGAGCTGATCCTTAACGGCTTCAGATACAACCTTTGGAGTGTGACCTATATTTGTGACGAGAACCCCGCTTGTCCCATCCAAGAAGACGTTCCCATCAAGATCCTCCACGTTTACACCGTAAGTCTTAGCGATTCCTATTGGAACCTGACCAAACATCGATTTAGGCTCATGCCTCATCAGCTCCTTAACGAGATCCAATGATTTACGTGATGGAAGGGTTCCAGTTATTATCTTTCTATACTTCGTATTTATCGGCGAAACCTTAACCGGCTCTAAACTGTACATCTCCACTTCCAATACCTCCTTAGATTGGCTTATCATATAATATGATGTCCTCTCTTCTATGTGGATCATGTAGTATTATTCCTTTATCGCTGAAGCTTGCAGTTGCCGTTGGACTTAAACCCATAGAGAACAATTCATAATTACGTTCCATAACCTTTCTAGCCGCATATACAACCGCCGTAGTTAACCTCTGAGATTTCGCATCAGGATATGTTCCCTCAAGCTCCTTAGCAGTAGCGTTGAGGAACTTTATCCTATAAACCTTCTCTATACAGCATATCAAGCTATCCTTTCCATAGCCTACGGAGACATAGCTACCATCAGGCCTTCTGATCTTTCTGAAGAAGTGAGTGTTCACCGCCCTTGTACCTCCACCCTCAACCCAGTAACGTAATCCCCTGTACTGCGAGTCCGACTCCACCTTTCCAAGCTTACCTAACAACTGGCTTTCTTGGTTAACGTTTGATTCGAAGTCTGGAGGAGTTATCCAGTTCGTCTCGAACATAACGGTCATCCCATTATGATAGGTTACTAGAACCTGGACAGCATCGTAGGCATCCTTACCAAAGTCCTCCTTAAGCCTCTTCTTCTGAGCCATAGCATACACAGCCAACGGTTTGAGGTTGAGATAGTACATGAAGAGGTCGATCCAGTGGATTCCAACATACGAGTTTGGATCACTCCTCTCAGCCCACTTAAATATCTTCGTTGAAACCTCTAACGGCTCCTCTAGGACCCCTCTACCATAAATTGGAGAGTCTATCCTACTAGCTAAGTTACTGAACATTTCAATATGGTCTGGATCAAATCTTTTATGCATGTCAACGCCGACGATTAACCCTTTAGACTCAGCCAACTCGATTATTTGATCTGCCTCTCTGATTTCGAGGCACATGGGCTTCTCAGTTACAACATGAACTCCATGCCTTAACGCTTCGAGGATTGGAGGCGTATGGAGATGATCCGGAGTTGCAACCAATAACAGGTCTAGATCTGGAAAGTCCTCTATTATATCTATCCAAGGAGCCTCACCGTAATAGACGGCGGGCTTATATCCAGTCATCTTCTCATTTATCTTTTGAGCTCTCAGAGCGGACCTTTCAGATCTCGTCCCAATAGCTACAAGCTTAAATGATGTTCCATGATACTTCTCACAGAAGTCATCGAGGCCTATCCTATCAAGATAGGGGGATATACTGTTCCTCTGGAGATCCCAGGTGGTCGCCGCTACAACATCTCCACCGAACATTCCATATCCAACTTGAGCGGCTAGAATCGTCCTATCACCCATACCCCAATCTACCTCACATAATAGTCAGTCTATCTTAACAGGGTTAAACGTCTTTATAACCTTTCCATTACCCCATCAAGTGGTTCAGGGCAGCATTAAACTTAAAAGGGAGATTCATGAATGTGAAGTGGAAGAGAAGGTGACTATATTGAAGCTCATCTTCGTAGTCATCGACGGGATGGGTGGCTTACCAGTTAAGGAATTGGATGATCAGACAACCCTCGAAGCAGCCTACACACCCAACATGGATATGCTGGCGGATAAGGGAAGAACGGGGTTAATGTATACTGTTAAGAGGGGAATAGCTCCTGAGAGCGACGTAGCTGTAATCTCAATCTTAGGATATGACCCATTCAAGTATAATGTTTCTAGAGGACCCATTGAAGCATTGGGAGCTGGACTGGAATTTAATGATGGATATCTAGCTCTCAGATGCAACTTTGCAACTATGTCTCCGGATGGGAGGATTATTGATAGGAGGGCAGGTAGAGACTTAACGGCTGAAGAGGCACGGATACTGGCCGATGCAGTGAATAGAGAAGTTAAACTGGAATCTTATCCGGCTACCTTCGAGTTTAAAAGCACATTTGGACATAGGGGAGCCTTAATAATCAAGAGCGACACCATCAAGCTCTCAGGGGAGATTACGAATACGGATCCAGCATATGAACGGGTGTCCGGTTTAGGAGTTGTAAAGGAAGATGCAGAGGCTATGCTGGAGAAATGTAAACCTTTAGTGGATACTGAATCCGCCAAGGCATCAGCATGCCTAGTAAATGAATTTGTTGAGAAGAGCCACTTAATCCTTGAGGATCATGAAGTAAACAGGAGGAGGGAGGCTGAGGGAAGATTAAAGGCCAATGTTATATTAACTCGGGATGCTGGAAGCATCCTACCCAGATTCCCATACATCAACAAGAAGTATAACGTGAAGTTCGCATCATTCGTTGACATGCCCGTTGAGAGAGGAATTGCAAAGCTGGCTGGAATGAGCATAATCAGCATGCCTCCTCCATCCGGAAACCTGAAAGCCGATTATACATTAAGGGTTGAAAGGCTAATTGAGAACATTCAAGGATACGACTGCTTCTACATACATATTAAGGGTCCAGATGAGCCGGGACATGACGGAAACTTCAAGCTAAAGAAGGAGATAATAGAGTCTGTTGACAGATTCTTCTTTGGAACGCTCCTTGAAAGGATAGATCTAAAGGAGACTGTTATATGCGTAACAGCGGATCATTCGACACCATGCATACTGAAAGCTCACAGCGACGATCCGGTACCCCTCTTAATTTCAGGAGGAAGAACTGGAAGGGACGCTGTTAATAGATTCTCTGAGGCAGCATGCAGAGAAGGAGCGTTAGGAGTCCTAGAGAGGGGGACGATGCTGATGCCCATACTGATTGATGCACTGAGAAGATAATGGATTACTCAGCCAACCGGGACACTCGATACCTATTTATATCTAGGTGGATCATTTCTATTTTGGCGGCGGGTCTAGGCGGGGGGCTAGGGGTCCCCTGAGAGGCGTAAGCCTCGACCGTAAACCCTCTATAGGACGGGCCGAAAGCTGAGGTGAGGCGTAGAAGAGCATCAGCCCCATCAGATATCCAGCGTTGAGTACCCGTCCTCTGGGGCTGACGGTCGTGGAGCAGCCTCCTTAGGGAGGCTGTAACCACGTTTACCAAACGAACCTGGCCAGGCCCGGGAGGGAGCAACCTAAGTTTGGACGTCCAGCGCTCAGAGGGGTTCGGGTATGAGCTTGGATACTGAGGAGGGCTGATGCAAACTATACGTCGAGCCTCAGGACCCGCCGCCGAAGCTAATTATTAATCCTCCTTAAACCATCCAGTTCCTCAAGGATTTTGCAGACTTGACATATCCTCCCGGAAGACGGATATCCACATACATGAC
>WAQA01000190.1 GCA_015520475.1 Candidatus Bathyarchaeota archaeon
CATATATCTCTTCCATATTTCTCCCACCATGGAAACCTGCAGGTCTCAGAGACCCAGCCTCTTCAAAGGGATATTTAAAACTAATCCTATCCTTCGCGATCAATGCAACCCTTCCAAAGTTCTCATAACATCTTTTATTGATTTCCGTGTTATATCCGAACAGTTCCTTTAAAGACATCACAATAGCAGGAATCCTCTTTTCTTTAATTACCCTTTCAACCTCTACTTTTTCAGCATTCTTATAGAAGGCTACTCTTCCACCTCCAACTGGATATTCCCCTTTTATAGAAGGTAACAGATACCTCCTTTTTATCATAGTTAATCCATGATCCGACATTACTATTAACCTGCTTCCTCTAGGAATCCTCTTCCAAAGAAGTTTTACATAGAAACTTAGAATGTCCAGTTCAACATTAAGCGCCTCTTGATTAGATCTCCTGTGAAGAACCGTATCTGCTGAAGGCCAGTATATTAGGGAGAAATCGTACTCTCCTAGAGGAAATATTTCAGAGAAATAATCGATCTTTACAACTTTAGCCTTTCTATTTGTAACCTTCACGAAAGCAGAATCCGCATAGGGAGTATAAAAGCACATTGATCTCCCCTTCCCAGCGAGGATTTCAGAGAGAGACTCGAAGGGAAAAACATCCTTCCTCTTTATCTCCTTCCCTAACCGTAATGCCTTACCGGACAGGGTTTTCCAAGGAAGTACCGCTACAGGCTCTTCAAATCCTTTCAGTCTCATATACCACTCTAAGTATCCATGTTGAGCTGGTTCCAGCAGTGAATAGAGGGAATAAAAGAAGGGGGGAGTACTGGATGGGAACACAGTCCTATAAGTCTTCTTAGTAAATCCCCCTTGAACTCTGAGATCGTTAAGTCCAAGCCCATCTATCAATAGTAGAAATGTTCTCTTCTCCTCCACTAATACAGGTATGGATCTAATAAGTTCTAGGATGGCAGATGCTTCCTTACTCAACATTCAACCCATCTATATAGGTATATCGGAAAGTCTCATGGGAACTACCCCATCCCTTCAGATGATAGGTTTCCGTGTTTAAGGATAGGGGTTACACCATCCATCATATCCGCTGGTTCAGGGGGACCTACAGAGCATAACAGTCATACAGAGCCGCATCCACATACGCATCTGAATCCCCATTATATTCTATAGTTTAAGCATTTGAAGATTCTCCTCTTCCATATAGAGGACATACCTACATCTATAACATGTTTCTGAAACATCATCCATCACCTTTTGGATATATATCTTCAATCAAACATCTCCCCTATAGATGAACATTAGATAGATCATGGGGAAGCAGAGTCATTTTACGATTCGATTAGAATAGGAGATTTAAATTATCGCTTTTATCTCCTCATATATCTCTCTGAGAACTTCTTGGTAGTCAGCTTTACAGTTCTCCACTTCATCCATCTTTCTCAAGAGCTTCCTTGTTCTGTCCTCCGATACAAAGACGCTATAATTTTCAACCAAGAATGAACAGACTTTTCTTCCAAGGCTTGTTGGAAAGAGTAGACGTTTCCTCTCTTTAACATAGCCTCTACGGAACAGTTTATCTATTATCGTAGAGTATGTGGAGGGTCTTCCAATAGATTTATCCTTCATCAACCTTATTATGTCTGCTTGTGTATATGGATATTCATATGGCACAACACGATGTTCCAGTTTAACTTTAACTTTCCCTTCCGGTAGGCTTCTCTTCAATCTTACGCTCCTATACAGCTCTAGAGCCTTTCCCTTCGCTTCAACAATCCTCTCCTCTACAACCTCCTTTCCAGCATACTTAACCTTATACCTCTTTATTTTCACTTTCAGTTCTTCACATTGACTAGCCATGAACCTTCTAAATATTAAATCGTAGAGAACCAGATGCTTCGGAGTAATTCCCTCGACAAAGATAACCTCTTCATACATCATTCTCTGAAGCATCATCCTATCCCAAGGCCTCGTAGGCCTAATACATTCATGGGCTCCCTCCCCAGACAGCCAACGTCTCCCTCTAAAGGTCTCTCCCAGATATTCCTCCGCTATTCTAGTTCCAGCTTCACTAACATAGGTTGAGTCTGTTCTATGGTAGGTAATTAAACCACTCTCAAAAAGATCCTGGGCAATCTTCATGGCAACTTTAGAATGAAGATGGAGAATTCTATTTGCATCTTTTAACATCTCATCGGTTGTGTATGGAGGTGGAGGAGACACCTTCTCCTCCCTCTCCTCCAGAAGAGTTATCTCAATTTCCATCTCATCTATATCATCCTTTAAGCCTTCAAACGTTAACTCCAGTCCAGGAGCATACGATATTCTCTTTCTCTTTCTAAACTCACTGTCACGTCTTATTATCCACTCAAGAACAGGAGTCTGCACCCTACCAGCTGAAACATTCAAATCTCCAAAGACATCACGTAATTTCTGGGTTAATGCAAACCCTATCCATCTATCCTCAATCCTCCTTACAATCTGGGCTCTAACAAGGTTCTCATCAACATCTCTTATTTCTGAAAGGGCTGCAACAATTGCTTGAGGGGTTACCTCATGAAAGACTACACGTTTAACATCGGCAAGACCGCTTAAGATGTTCTTTAGATCCCATGCTATCTTCTCACCCTCAGCATCCGGATCTGTTCCTATAATCGCTAATCCAGTTTGATAAGCAAGCTTCCTAAGCGTACTGATTCTATTATTAGAATCGTCAATCTCGGAATTTCCACAGATCGGACAGCATTCCCTATCCGACGTGAATTGATAATTACATCTTTTACATCGCTTTATCGTGGAGTATACGGGCGTGAAGAAACCGTTAACCTCAACTCCATAGAAGCCCCTATCGGTGACTAGATCAACAACATGGCCTATGCAAGCTGTAATTAAGAGAATATAACTTTGATTGGCGACTTCGTAGACCACTAGATTATCAAGTATCTTAACGCTTGGCTTACCGAAGAACCTTGAGATGATCCTAGCCTTAGTTGGGCTTTCAACTATAAAGAGGGCTGGTTTAACCACATCCTTCACTCCAGCCTTCATACTTCTTGACATGTCAATCTCAATCTTTAAAGAGTTAAAATCCACCTCATCGAGACTCTTGAAGGTTATATCATAGTATCTCGCCCTTTTCATGAATGCCTTTAGGAGAGCTCTATCCTTCTCAAAAAGGAACGAAGCTCCTTTGGTGAGGCCGTTAACTGTAAGTCTCGATGATCTCCCCGAACCCTGAATATAAGTTCTTAAATCTGGAAAGAATATTTCCCTTCCACGCACAACAATATCCTCAACAGTTTCTGTTTCAGAAACCTCTCTCAACACATTTCTTATCTCCTCCAACCTTTCAGGATGCCTCTCAAGATTCAATATCACCGGAAGATACTTTCGAATCTTCTCGTTTCTTCTGAATGCTAAGGCTAGAATCTTAATCGTCTTAGGAGTAAGCTCTTCATATCTGAATTTTATTATTGGAGCCCCAATAAAGAGTACATATCTTATCTTCTCAGGCAGATCCAATCCTCTGACAAGTAAACCGTAAAAGTATGCTGTCCCAACTAAATGGTCAATCTCCCCTCTCTCAAAGAGCTCATAGTCCCCACTTCTCCCAGAAACAACAAGCCCTATCTTAAACTCGTCTTTTAGGAGGTTATAGTACTTCTCAGCTTCCTCAACTGTTCTTGTGTAGAGTATACATCCCCTACCCATTCTTCTAAGAATCTCTCTAATCTGATCTTGATCCTCGCTGTTAACAGCTACATCCTCAACATTCCTCACCGTAGAGAAGGATAGGCCAACGTCGAAGTTTAAGAGTTTTCTAAAGAGGGATGCAGATCTCCCCTTGCTCGCCGTCGCTGTCGAAACCATCAATGTTCCCTTTGGACTCCCAACCCATCCATCCTTAACCCTTTCGAATCCCAGTAGATAGAGTATCTTGTCAACATTTCTTGAACCTTTTAAGATAGCGTCCACATCATCAACAAATATAAAATGGAAGGTTCTACCCTTTAAATCGTTAAATCTCCTTGACAGGAAAGACGTTGTTGTAATTAATATATCGAATCCGCCGCTCTTAACGATCTTCCTAAACCTTTCCTTCTCATCCCTCCTCATCTTCCCATGATAAAAAGCAACTGTAACTTCACCATTCCTGTTAATCCCTACATCTCTAAACGCTTTTCCGCCGAGTCTACTTAGATCTTCAACGCATTGATTAACTAGGACTGTTGTTGGAACTATGATGTAACTTCTTTTTCCCTTTAACGCAAGGAAGAGGGATGATATTAAACCGAAGACCGTTTTACCTATTCCAGTAGGAGCTACAACAGCGAAGCTCTCCCCCCTAACAAGCCTCTTCATCCAGAACCTCTGGATCTCTCGAGGTTTACCAAGGACCTTCTCAAAGAAAACTTCAAATTCTTCCTCTTCATCGTCATGGAATAGAGAGGATAGGGGAACATCCTCAATTTTACATTTCCCATCCTCTATCTCTCTGATTGTAAGATCCTTTCTACAGACTGTACAGAGACCTTCATATACAACTGGTATCATATATTCGCTCCTCTCATAGTAAACGTAACATTCTTAATCGTTTAATCTTTAAATTTTATGACCTTTAACGGTTAAACCTACTTTTGTTTTTAGTTATGGATAAAATATCTTCTTCTAGACCTTGGATAATATTCCTTGGAACAATCTGCCATCGGGGCTGAAGAATCTAGA
>WAQA01000191.1 GCA_015520475.1 Candidatus Bathyarchaeota archaeon
GATATTAATAGGGCCTCCTAAGCTGACACGGTTTGAGAGGGCGAGGATAGTTGGAGCTAGGGCTCTACAGATAGCTATGGGCGCCCCAATACTTATAGAGCCGAAGGACAACCTTCTAAACCCAATCGACATAGCCCTCGAAGAGCTGAGGAGGGGAATACTGCCGATAACCATCCGGAGAACCCTGCCGGACGGAGTTACATACCAGGATATCCCCCTGAAATGGCTATTATAACCTCAATTTTTTCAATCCGGAAAATCTAGACAAGATCATCCTAAACCCCAAACCTTCAAATGCAGAGCCACCTTCCATCCTTCCCTCGAGGCCCATAGAACCGCCCAGTGAAATGCTCCTAATCCGATGGATGAGCCACATTCAGAAAACCTTAAATTTAGTAGCTATTAAGTATTTTACGTTGGGTATGGGCTCCACGGCTACTGCTGTGGAGTGAACAATCATCAAAGGATAATACGTATCCCCCATTAGAAGTTTAGGATTGTTATAGGGTGGGCCCGTAGCTCAGCTAGGTTAGAGCGGCAGGCTCATACTCCCCTTGGATGGGAGACCTGTTGGTCGCCGGTTCAAGTCCGGCCGGGCCCATCATCCCCCCTCTCCACATCCCTGAAGGATCCATTCTCTCCAGAATCTACTGTTGAGGCGGCAGCCCCATCTAAAAACTTAATTCTTCATGCTGCAATTATAATCTATCATCTCTGCGGGTGATCGTTTGAGGATATTTAAGGGGAAGCTGCCTCCAAACCTCCTTAAGGAGATAGTCTTCAATTATCTTGGGGTGGAGCGGGAGGAGGTTATTTTAGGGCCCTCTCTAGGTGAGGACGGCGCCCTGATAAGGGTTGGAGATAAGGTTATCGTATCATCTATGGATCCTATAACCGGGGCTGTTGAGCGTATCGGATGGTTAGCCGTAAACATAAACGCCAATGACGTGGCTACCTTCGGGATCCGTCCATCCTACTTCTCCTCATGCATCCTGCTTCCAGAGGACTCCGGCAGGGGAGAGGTTGAAGCCATATGTAGGCAGATGGATTCTGCGGCTAGGAGGATTGGGATGGCGATTGTCGGAGGCCATATTGAGGTGACCCCTGACATGCCCAGAGCAGTCGTCGTCGGATGCTGCCTCGGAATAGCTGATGACGGTAGATACGTGAGGACTGGAGGTTCAAAGCCTGGAGATATGCTGCTGCTCACTAAGGGTGCAGGTATAGAGGGAACAGCGATCCTCGCTGATGAGAGGAGGGAGTACCTCCTACGTTTCCTCGATGAGTCCCTTATAGAATCGGCAGCATCATTCTATGATAGGATAAGCGTTGTTGAGGAGGCTGTCTCAGCCTTCGAATCAGGCGGCGTAACCGCAATGCATGATCCAACCGAGGGTGGGGTGGCCGGTGGAGTCCATGAGATGGCTGACGCATCAAACCTCGGCTTCAGAGTCTTTGAGGAGAGGATTCCAGTAGCCCCTGAAACATCCAAGATATGCGAAGTCTTCAGGATTGATCCTCTCCAGCTGATCAGTTCAGGGGCCCTACTCATCTCTGTAAGGAGGGATCACGTTGAGGAGGTTGTTGATAGAGTATCAGAGACCGGGGTGAACGTAGCCGTTATAGGAGAGTTACTGGAGGATCCTGGATATAGGATGATTGTTGGTAGGGACGGTTCTGAGAAGCCTCTTGTGAGGCCTCTCTCAGATCATCTCTGGACGGCGCTTGAGAGGAGTCAACGATAAAACTTCAATGGATCCCCTATTGATGGATGCTAGATTACATCGTCAATCCCAAAGGGCTTCCATTCACATCATAGTATCCTCTCCATCTTTCTGGTGGGAGAACCTTTTTAAACAGGCATCTCAAGAATAATCTAGATTAAAGCTGGGGAAAGATTGTTATGAGGGTTAGAGTTCACCGTATCGAGTCTATAAGGGATCCTGAGGGGAACCTCGGTAAGAGGATAGAGCTTGTCGAGGATAATATTGCTCCTAGATTTGCGATTCGCCCATCAACTGAGGAGGCGAGGATGATCCAGGAGACCATAAAGGTCATTCAGCAGCAGATTCCAGTCTTCACAATGCAGCCTCAAATGAACATACCTAAAATCATACTCTTCCTGACAGAGCATGAGTATGAATCTTTAGGGATAAAATTTGATGTGAACCAAGTATATGAGGTTGAACTCTCAAATAAGACGATTAAGTTCAATGCTGTCTAGAGAGATAAGCCTCCAAGAATAGACA
>WAQA01000192.1 GCA_015520475.1 Candidatus Bathyarchaeota archaeon
CTTCTATATCATGTTTATCGACGGTTATTCTCTCAGCCTCGCCGCCCCCTCCTCTTATATGAAACATCGACGCCATACCGCTGGATGCGAGGGCTGCGCAGAGCTGCTTTAGATGATCCTCCTCACATCTACTCAATTGACTGAAGGATGGAAGTTCATCTTTAAGGATTCGGCCTACATGTATTCCTAGGGCTCCATACTCAATCTCCCTTTTAAGGTCAGGTTCAACCTTAACTATAACATCTGCTTCTCTATTCTCTGGTCTATGCACTCCATAATCAGGAGTTTTACCGATCAAGGCTGAAGCTAAAGCGCTTGGACCGCCTTCACGATTAGTCCATACATTTAAGATGGAGTTTGCATAGACCACGGCTGATGATTCAGCCCATGCAACATGAGAATCCGGGTTAATCCTTGAGAGATAATATGGCGTACACGTTAATGTTATATTTATCCCCATCTCCCTGTAGAGATTTATTATTCTCATCTGTCCCCTCACAGCTTCTTCCGGTATCTCCATCTCCCTCAAACGTTTAGTGTCGAAGAGGGATGGGTTGAGAGTTGTAGGCACCTTCACTCTACCTTTCGAATCTACAATCGCCTTAAGGAATTCTATTGGAGATTCACCGATTGTCTTATATGATACTCCTGAGACATGCGCTGATTCTATAGGAATAAGCTTTTCAGCCCCGAAGAGTTCACCTAGTCTCGTTAATATTCTGATTGAGACTTGATATGCCCAGCCGTATTCTCCATCATACATCTTCTCTTCTTCTTTGGTTAGAAACATTCTCCATCTTCCTCTCCACTCTTACTATTCCCTTCTCAGCATCGACCTCGATTATATCATCACTCTCTATCTGCTCGATATCCACTTGATCCATCATCGGTATATCAGCGATCACAGCGCCTACAACCACCACGGGATCAGCCCTAACGTTGATTATGGCTTTAGGTCCAACATTCCTCTTGGTTATCGAGTAGATAACATAGCTTCCAACCGTTGATCCATGTCCATGAGGAAAGCATAGAATCTTGTCCTTTAAGGATCTTCCTTTAAGATCATGGTTCCTCTCTATGATCACTCCGGTGTTGGGGTCGACTCCTCCGAGAAAGCTTATAGGCATCCTTGAAACCAACGCTCTTCCCTTCACATGACCGGGAACTATTGGACGGCCCTTCAATATTAGGCTCATAGATTCAACCTGCCTTCAAACCTTAATATGAGATCTTCATTGAGGAGGGTAGTTCCCCGAAGAGCTTCTCAGAGGCGTCGCGAACCCTATTTATATACTTCTCCTCCGTATAAACCCTTAATATGTTCATGAACCCTCTTAACACGTCGAATATGCTAGATATCTCGCTTAATCTTCTAAGGGTCTTCCTTCCATCCCTGTCCTTGAAGAATACAGGTATCTCCATCGGCTCCATCATAACTGAATTATGGTATGGAACCGATGGAAGCGTAGGCACATCGATTATTACTAGACTTGGATCTATCCCTGCCTCTTTAGCTATCTGCTCTCTCATCTCAGCCCTTACACCTTCAACGTTGAATATGCTTGAAACTATTTTATCTCTTATATAGAAGGGTGGAGGATCATAGGCGCACTTGATCAGTCTCCGCCTCTCCAGCCTCCTTACGATCTCCCTTGACTTTTCACAGTTCTTAAGCATGGTCCAGAGCGTGTAATCATCCAATGCAAGATAATCTTCTGGAGAGTTGAAGTCTAACAGTCCAAGGTCATCCTTAGCTTCCTCCATAGCCGTCGCCAGCATTATCTGGACTGCCCTTCCAACCCTATGGAAGTATATGCTCTTGAATGATTCTATCCTTGCCAGTATAAATGATTCTAACGCAGATAATGAGCCGAAGTCAACGGCTAAATCATCATCCAGAACATCCATAGTTCTTATTAATCGGAAGATATCCACATATCCATATTCAGCTCCAGTATGATATGTGTCTCTGACAACAAAGTCCAATTTGTCAACGTCCACAGCGCTCTGAATTATCTGATCCATAAAGTTTCTTCCAGGCTTCCTTAAGTCTCCAACTGCAAGTTTACCTATGACCTTAGGATCGAACCCAACATCATTTATTATATCCTTCAATTCGGAGGATTGGATGATCCACGCCGTCATATCCTCATGTGTCTTATTCAGAAACTTAACCAGTAAATGCTCGAAGATATGGGAGAATGGTCCATGCCCAACATCATGCAGAAGAGCGGATATCCTAATTATCTGCATATCATCCTTTGAGAGTATCTCGGATAGTTGCGGGTTACTTGTTAACAATCCAGCCAGATACATCACGCCGATTGAATGCTCAAATCTTGTATGGTTCGCTCCTGGATAGACATATTCAGCTCCAGCTAACTGACGGATCCTCCTTAATCTCTGGAAAGGAAAGGAATCTATTATCCTCCTTTCAGCCTCGGTTATGTATACGTAACCATAAACCGGATCTTTTATTTCACCCCAATATTTAGTAGGCGTCATTCCTCTCTCCTTTATATATGTGATATATGTGATACTATCAGGCCGAAGCGTATAGGTTCATTCATATCACTGGCACACTTCACATTCATCCTCAAATTCGGAACATAACAACATCAACTCATAGAGCCCCTGCCGCTCTAAAGGATGCTTGGAGGGCCCTCATCATCTAGGGGAGCATCACAGATCATTAAGGCATCGCCATATTTAAACTTCAAATGGTCAACTTGAGATAGATTATCCAACGGGTCTAGCTTGATTCACAATGGTTCTGAGCGTCGCTCCATGAATCGCCCTCTCCATCGTAATGAGACTCCTGCTTCTATGGTCTTGCCTGCCGGAGCATACGTAGGCTCCGTAGAGACGTCGACCCCCAATAAGCCTCGCTCAAACATACTAATTGAGACAGCATAGTCTCTCCATCCATCTCTCCAAAATCGATAATTTTATAATACCTAAATTTTATCTGTTTGGCTATATATGGAGGCTACCAGTTTGGCAACATGTACATTTAATCAAGCTAAGGATCTTATAAGGAGGCTTGTATCTGAGAAGGGTTTTCCAGATGATGAGTCAGCGTTGACGCAGAAGCTTCTCTGGGCCTTCGTTGAGTTAGGTGAGGCTGCTGATGCATACAAGAAGGGAGATAGCTGGGGCGATGTATGTGAGGAGCTCATCGACGCTATCTTCTACATACTAGATTTTATAGGGTTGGTTGAGAAGACTCAAGGGTTAAGGATAGACGTAGATCAGATATTTCTGGATAAGTGGAGGAGGAATATGGAGCGGCCAGTACGGTATGGACAGAGGAGGGCTATCTAAGGGATATAACTGGAAACTTCCGTCTACTAATGCCTCTCCCCAGCTAATTCTCTCACTTTAGCTAGGTTCTCAACGTCGCTCCTCCGCTTATCCACCGGAGTTTCTAGGATAAGCGGGAACCTACCGAACCTACTCTTTAG
>WAQA01000193.1 GCA_015520475.1 Candidatus Bathyarchaeota archaeon
CTATATGTTATAGTCGGAGTTGTAACCTATATAATGTCTATAAGAATCTTAAAGGCCTTAATTGATGAGGATCTGCAACTTTTACAGCAAATTACAGGTAATAGACTTCCAAAAATTCTTGTTAAGTTCTTGAAATAGCAAAAGGGTGATTCATAACTGATAAATATGGAAGACTCGGATAATTACAAGTTAATGTGGACTAGGAACCTCGTTTTGTCCATTGCTTAATTATTTCTAGTAGTCCTGGATGTACTCTTTCTATGAATTTTTCTGGGTATTTTCTGCGTATCTCGGATATTTTCTCGGCTTTCTCTTTCTTTGGTAGGTCTTCTGTTTCTAGGAGTTCTTTGAGGAACTCCATGTTTCTTCTCATCAGTTGTACTCTTCTCTTGTGGATTTCTTGTTCTGCTTCTTCTTCAGCCGTCTTCAGATGGTTTAATAATTCATTTAGGGTTTTATGGTTTGGTATGACCTGTTTTGGTGATGTTATCTCTGGTTTGTGGATGATATCCTCCTTTATGTCCCATTCTATGTCATTCTCTTCGATTCTGTATGTGGCTTGGTCTAGGAGTTTATGGAAGGTTAGCATGGTATGCCATGCCCTGCCATAGTAGTGTTTCAGGAAGTCCTCCACTATGCTCCATTCATCCTGCTTCGGGTTCCAGGAGAGCTTCGCTAGGAGGTATAGGTTGACGGCTTCTCTGCTCCATAGATCCTCCAGTGTTGTTCCGCATATCAGATCTAGGAATCCGTTGACGCCTCGATCCACTATATATCTTATATCCTTTGCGATTCTGCTGATCAATCCGAAGGGGACGCTGCATATCTTCACGTTGTCATGGTAGTATAGCCAGACGAAGTTGTCAACTGGGTATAGGCGGGCCCAGTCCCTTATCAATCTCTCATGCTGCCCTCTGTTGCATGGATCCGCTATTGAGTGGCGGAAGCACTGCTCATAATAGTCTATCTGTAGTAGCGTGTTGGATCTTGGTGGGAGGACGCTTCTATCCTCAGGCAGCACTGTCAACTCATAGTATGGACCGAAACTGATCATTATTTGTGGTAGTACCCTCCGAACCTCTGATACAACCTTCTTTATGAAGCGCATGTATGTCGTTGTTCTGATGGGATATCCTGTTATTGGGTCTAGGCGGTCTGGATCCGGCTCTAGGGCCCTGCAATCTTCGCATTCGCACCAGCCTCCATATCCATCGTTCTCCCATACCGCCATAATATCGACTGGGGCTCTCCTGAGAGCCTCAACCATATTCTCTATGAACTTCTCCTCAGCCTCCCTGTTTGAGTGGCATATCTTCCATCTGTCTCCAGGCCTCGTCCTCCTCCCATCTATTAGGGAGAACCATTCCGGATGGTCTCTATAATACTTCTCTATTGGGAGGAAGACCTGCGGTATATGTCCTCCACCCATAATCTTCAATCCACGCCTCCTAATCTCCTCTATAGGCTCAGACTTGGCGGATACTTCTGACCTGGCTATCCTATACCACTCCCAGGATCGGATTACATTGAACTTCTGCTTCGCCGTCCAATCTACGAATTCACGTGAGATCTCCCCCTCCATCCCTGCTCCTGGAGCGAGTATACGCCACTTAACAGCCGCCCTCCTCCTCACATCCATCCAGGGTATTATTATGTTTCTCCTCCTTGGAATGTAGTCCTCTCCAGGAGCCAGCCATCTGCAGCCGAGCTCCTCGAGGAGCTGGTAGACCGCGTATAAGAGTGATCTGTCATTGCTGCCGGCGAGGATGAGGAATCCATCCGTCACCCTCATCATGAAGCTGTCATGCTCATCCTCTGGGAGGCCTAGACCTGGAAGCTCCTCGCCCCCCTCATCCCCGAGAATTATTAGGCTGTTCCTCCCAACCTTCCTATCCTCTCTTACTGGTATGTGGGCATCCGCCATCACCTTTATGTAGCGTTGCAGTTCGTATGCTGCGAACCTTATAACTTTGGATGCCTTATTATTGGTGAGGATGAATCCTCTAGGCGTGTTGGATCTGACGAGAACTAAGCCGGAATCACCATCACAACACATCTAATCAATCACACAGATAGATATGGACAACCTAAATAATTGCTTTGTGTCTCTTCCGC